>DATIGJ010000177.1:0-5596 GCA_035454765.1 Patescibacteria group bacterium | reverse complement strand
GATGACCCGGTCACCTGTCCTATCAAATCGATCAACAATCACTGGTTTGACTGAAAAAGTAGAGACTCCCTTACTCTCTATATATGCTCTATGTATTTCCGCCAGCATATAGTCGCTTGAAAGCGGAGCAAGGACACCGGTTCTGGAAGAAGCAAGTTCTGCAACAGATAGCCCAATCTTATTACCGCCGATATACGATAGCCGTAACACGTCCTGCCAACCTCTGTCTAACTCTTCCAATTCACCTTTAAAGTTACGCGTTCCTCCCGCAAAAACATAAGGGGTATGCCCTTCATATTTTTTCTTGGCACGTCCCAGAAGTACATCCATCCTTCCTCTTTGTTGATTAAGCACGTCCGCTTCGGGAATCACATCTGTATCCAGATCCCTCTTACTCCGAATTGCAACTGCGGCCGCGGCTATAACTAGTTGTTCTGCATCGCGTAGGATACTTTGTTGTTTTGTTCCTGTAGCTTTTGCTGATAATCCTTCAGCTTCAACTGAAAGCGCAGCCCGTCGCATCCTACGGGTAACGGTAAGAGCGCTCTGAAGACGGATATCATCTTCAGCTAGTAAAATTTCATGGTTTGCCATGAGGTGATTATAACAATACTGAGCACAAAAATCAATATTATAGGACTTTTCGTGCTGTTTTTTGCTGTTTGAGGATAAAAATTGCCACTAGCCAAGCGATAAACATGAGTGCTGCTGCAGTCAGAAATGCCTGTTGATAACCATGCATTGTTGCGCTAAGTAAATTTTGTCCTGCGGCAAGATCACTCGTCGTTGTCGTATGGGCAACAACGGCAAGTACCGCAAGACCCAGTGCGCCTCCAATTTGCTGAGCCGTACCCAAAATCCCGGACGCCAAACCTGCCTCATCGTGAGGAACACCATTGGTTGCGGCAATAGTGATAGCGACAAAAGACATACCAAAACCAACTGCAAGAAGCAAAAACGCAGGAAACATATGTAACCAATAAGAAGAATTCTCTCCAAGAAAACTGATAATAAACACACCAAGCGTTGCAAGACCGACACCAACAACTGTCAGTTGTTTGGCACTAAATTTACTCAGCAAACGAGGCGTATTATATGAGACAAAGCCTATGATAATGGGAATAGGTAAAAAAGCAACCCCACTCACAGATGGTGCATAATGAAGAATATTTTGTATATACAGAGATAAGAAGAAAAATTGCCCGAGTGCTCCGGCAATAACTGGAAGCATAATAAGATTACCGGCTACCAGATTTCGAAGACGAAAAATTGACAAGGGCATCAGAGGATGTTTTGCTTTCGTCTCGTTAAAGAGAAATGCTGCAAGTAACATAACGCTTATGACGAATGACATCACTGTCGTCGTGTCAGTCCAACCTGCCGTTGACGCAACTGTCAACGCATAGACAAGCGCAATCAGTCCTCCGGTAATAAGAATGGCACCGGGCAAGTCGAGATGTTTGTCGCGTGCCTCAAGAATATGAGCAGGAAGATATTTACGAATGCCCCACATTGCCGCAACGCCGATTGGCACATTGACAAAAAAACACCATTGCCAGCCAAGATATTGGGTTAACACACCACCTAAAAAGACACCTGCTGCAGCGCCACCAGATGCCACAATACTCCAGATAGACAGAGCTTTATTTCGTTCCGGTCCTTCTTTAAAACTGGTTAATAAAATTGATAGAGCAGTTGGCGCCATGAAAGCTCCGGAAAGTCCTTGAAGCGCACGAAGAATAATAAGCATCGTACTCGAAGTTGAAAATCCGATCAGAAATGAACAGAAAGTAAATCCTGCTAACCCCAACATAAGCACTCGTCGTCTCCCATATAAATCTGCTGTCCGACCACCCAACATAAGAAATCCACCAAAGGTGAGAATATAAGAAGTTACGACCCATTGTAGTGTCGAGTCATCAAAACGTAATGCTTTTTGAATTGCAGGGAGTGCTAAGTTAATAATCGCGCTATCCAAAACAACGACAAACATGGAGAGGGACAATAAAAATAAAATGATTTTGTGGCTTTGATTCATTAATTGAAGTAACAGTATAGCAAGTTATTTTTTGAATAACTATCCTCAAGATGACAGTGCAGTGTAGATTTTTTGGATGGTTCGCCAATTTCTGGTTGTTGTTTGCTTGTTATATTCCTTGTCTAGTACTGCCATCAGATCAATCGATGATGCACCGGTGAGATCAACAACGCTGCAAACCGCACGGTCAACAATCCCCAAAATCGTATATCCTGTGGATTTAAACGGATATTTTCTTACAACCTTTGATGATCCTTTAAAAAAGGTCACTTGTGGAACCGTAGAAGGAGTAACCGCTACTTTTTTAAACGGATCAGCTTTTATAAATCGTTCAAACTCATCTCTCGTGCGGACAAATGCCGGAGATTTATATCCAAACTTCGCAGTCATTGCCTTTTCAATTTTCTCCTCCAAAAAGGTAGCGTCTTTCAAATCAGATTCAAATAACACATTCCCTGTTGCAAGAACGGTACGGACATTTGCAAAATCCAGCTCTTGAAAAAGCTTTTTCAGATCTTCCATTTTCATCCGAAATCCAGCATTAATTCCTCGTAGAAATACTATGTATTCTCCCATCTCTTAGACCATTATACTACCATTGACTGACCGACCCCACAATATCCTCCGCCTAGACAGACCTTCTTACTGAGTGATAGGATAAAACTATGCGTCACTTGTTTGAACATGTGAAAACACATAAAAAATTTCTTTTCATTCCTGTTGCCCTTCTTCTGTTTTTTATCCTCCGGTTTTTTGTTTTACAGCAATCCGGTTCAGAAATTATCTACACTGTCGAGCGAGGTAACCTCGTTGATACTATCCAAGTCAGTGGGACGTATCAAACAGCATCGCAAACCGAAGTTATTTCTCCTTCACATGGTATCCTTACCAAACTCTACGTAGAAAACGGTGATATGGTAAAAAAGGGCGACAAATTATTCCATGTTGAAAGTACTGCAACAGAAGAACAAAAAAAATCAGCCTATGCCGCATATCTTGCAGCATCCTCAACATTAAAAGCAGACGAGGCCGCTCTCTATAGTTTGCAATCCGTCATGTACGCGAAATGGAAAACATATACCGATACCGCAACAAATTCTACTTTTGAGAATGATGACGGCAGTCCTACCGATAACAGAACCCTGACCGAATTTACGACAAAACAGGATGACTGGCTGGCAGCTGAAGCAAATTTTAAAAATCAACAGGCTGTCATTGCCAAAAGTCAGGCAGCTCTTACCAGTGCCAAACAACTCTATGATCAAACACAAAGCGTCACAGTAACTGCTCCTACCAATGGGACAATCGTCAATCTCCTTGTCAAAGAAAATGACGAAGTAACTGCGGCAAAACCTTTAACTATTTCAGGTAAAACTGTCTATTCGACTGCTCCTGAAGCAGTGTTGACGGTTGCAAATTTATCCAATCCCTACCTTGCAGCCGACGTGAATGAAGAATATGCAGCAAGGATAGAAAAAGATCAACCTGCAACCATTGTCTTTGACGCAAAGAAAGAAGAAAAATTCTCAGGATATGTCGCAACGACTGCAACCGTTGGTGTTAACTCTCAGGGAATTGTCAGTTTTCCTACCCGAATCAAAGTAAACGATGTGCCAAAAACCATCAAGCCCGGCATGACCGCTCTGATTACCATTGAAACTCTTCGCAAAAATGATGTCATCTCTGTTCCCAATAGCGCACTGATCAAAAAAGACGATAACTATTTTGTCCAGACAACAACAACGAAACGACTAATCTCTGTCACACTCGGTGTTCGCGGCGCATCCAAAACAGAAATCACTAATGGACTTTCAGTCGGAAATAAAATCATTGCAAATCCAAAAAATGAAAATTGATACCTCCCTTGCCGTTGGCTTTTTTCTTGCATTTCGTGAAATTAAACGCAGCAATCCGTGGACAACGGCACTGATTATCTTCGTCATGACACTTACTTTTTTCAATATGAATCTTGTCGGTGGCGTGTTAATCGGCATTGCACAAAGCGTTCTCGGCTCCTATCAAAAATATTATTCAAGCGACATCATCATTACGCCGGCAACAGAAAAAAGCTCAATCACCAATACCAGTGCCGTCCTCTCGACCATTCGCGATCTTCCTGACTTCCGTAATGTAACGGTACGGTATACAGCACCGGCACTCATTGAATATGGCTATCAAAACAAACTCCGCCTCACTGACCTTTCCGAAAATGCACAAGGGCTTCTGACGGGAGTCAATCCGACTGACGAAAATCGAGTAACAAAACTTTCATCAGTACTTGTTGCCGGAGAGTTTCTCACTCCTTCCGATGTGAACGAAGTTGTACTCGGATCAAGTCTCATCCAGAAATACTCATCTCTCAGAGGAGCGGCAAATAATATTGGTTCAAAAATTTTAAAAACGCCTGACATCGGATCAAAAATACGAATTACCGTCAACGGTGTCCAGCGCGAAGTGATCATCAAGGGAATCATCTCAACTGACGGGACAAATGTTGATAATCGTATTTTTATGGTAGATACCGTCGCACGAGAACTCATGGGCAATACCAGTCTCTCCGCCAATGAAATTGCCGTATCGCTCGCTCCTGGCGCATCTGCAACACAAGCAAAGGAATATATCGAAGCAAATGCCACCAATTCCAACGATATTATTGTGCAAACGGCACGAGACGCCCTCCCGGGAAGTATCACTGATATTATCAAAACCTTTACCATTCTTGGTAATGTCGTCGGCGGCATTGCACTGATTGTCGGCGCAATTACCATCTTTATTGTTATTTTTGTCAACGCAGTAACCAGAAGAAAATATATCGGCATTCTCAAAGGGATCGGCATTTCAAGTCGAGCCATCGAATTTTCTTATATCCTACAGGCACTTTTTTATGCCATTTCCGGCATACTGATTGCGAGCGTTCTTGCCCTCTGGCTTATTGTGCCGTACTTTGATCTCCACCCGATTCCCTATCCAATCGCCAAAGGATCACTTGCCATCACCGCGCCTGATTTACTCCTTCGTGGACTTATCTTGTCAATCATTTCATTCCTATCAGGATTCCTTCCTGCCTGGCTTGTCACGCGACAAAATACACTTGATGCAATCTTAGGACGATAATATGATAACTGTTACTAACCTTACCAAAACATTTCATACCGGCGAACACACCCTTATCGCGCTTGATCATCTTTCTTTTACGATCAATGAGGGAGAATTTCTCGCAATTACCGGCAGGTCGGGAGCAGGAAAAAGTACCCTTCTCTATCAACTAAGTCTGCTTGACCATCCAACAAACGGAGAAATCAAAATTGATGGACAGGAGACATCATCCCTGCACATTGCAGAACGCGTTGCTTATCGAAGAAATCACTTTGGCTTTATTTTTCAGGACTACGCACTCCTCCCTTCACTTACTGCTCTTGAAAATGTCATGCTACCGCTTTTGATGCAAGGGGCATCGCGTCATGATGCACAACAAAAAGCACAAAAAGCACTTATACAAGTTGAGCTTGAAGAAAAATATGAAAATCTGCCGAGTCAACTTTCGGGTGGCCAACAACA
>DATIGJ010000176.1:0-16365 GCA_035454765.1 Patescibacteria group bacterium | reverse complement strand
TATCTATTACCACCTGGCATCTGTGAATTTTCCTGCCCCGAAGTCGTTGAAGGATCTTCCTGCATCGTTACCTGGTCGGGCTGCATTGCCGTATCAGAAGAAGGAGCTTTTTGTGAATTAAAGAAAAAGATACCACTGCCCAAAAAGATAACTGCAAAAACAATGATAATAAGTGTCGAATTCTTCATCTTTTCTTAGCATAAAGACATTACAAAAAAATGTCAAGAGCCCTTTACATTTTAAATCGAGAATAAATACGAGAAAGAAGCTTCGTTAACACCATCGCACACAAAGCGATGACAAGCCACGGATCAATATTATGCTGTATTCCTTGAACAACAATTCCAAAAACAAGCACAGCAACCCCAACGAGATAAGAAATCCTTCCTGCTGTTTTAATATGAAACGCCTCCCGTTCATCAGCTGGTTTCTCCCGTAATAGAAAACCGGCAAAAACAAGAAATGCCACAATCAACCCAACAACCAACATTGACACCATCGTATCGGGCATGGCAAGATGCCCGGGATTAAGAAAAAGGAGTGCAATTCCCAAAATAATAACTGCGCTGATGGTTTCAATAATGCTGATCATTTCTCTATTGTAAACAATTTTTCAACCGGTGTCTTGAAGTAATTCGCGATTTTCAACGCAAGAAAAATTGAAGGAGTGTAGTTACCTTTTTCAATCGCAATAATTGTCTGTCGCGTCACACCAACAGTTCTTGCCAATTCCTCTTGCGTCACTTTCCATTTATTACGATATTTTTGGACATGGTTACTTAACGTACTCATCATGCTCGTATTGTATACGAGATGACCTCAATTTTCAAAAGTAGTTGATAATGTGTTAGAATAGAAATTCATGAAACAAATCATAGGCGCTGTTTCAGTGATTTTTATCGTTGTCGGCCTTATTACAATATTATTTACGCTTAACAGCGTACGTCAGGAAGAGGAACGACTACAAAATGATATCCAATATCGATCATATCTGCTCTCAAATTCACTGAAAGAATCTGTTGAGCCAAACTTCATCAGTAAATCAGACGCATATCTCCAAAGCGTTGTAGAACGGTTTGTGGATCAGCAGAGGATTGCAGGACTCGCAGTCGTTGATAATACAGGAGCTATCACCGCTGTTTCATCGAGTTTGCCAAAAGAACTTCCTGACGTGCAGATGATCGCGACAGAAAATATGGATGCAGATCTTGCAGACGGTAAATTTACCAATTTTGCCGATAAAAAAATGTATGTCTATGCATCGCCCCTCCATGATCAAAACAAAAGTGTCGTTGGAGCTTTGATTGTTGTACAGAATGCAGGATATATTGATAACCGTTTATTAGAAATCTGGAAAAATAATTTTCTCCGATTGTCAGTCCAGTCTTTGCTTGTTTCTTTCGTAGTGTTATTAATTCTCCGATGGATTATTTATATTCCAATTAGAAAATTGGTGGAGGCGATGCAATTAACGCGAAAAGGTGCAAATAATAAATCATCATATCGTGCATTTGATAATCCAATTTTTGGACCTCTGCTGCAAGAAGTAAGCAATATGCAGTTAAATCTGATCGAGGCAAGAGTTGCAGCAAGTGAAGAGGCGCGGCTCAGACTACAAAAGCTTGACTCTCCCTGGACCGCAGAACGACTCAAAGCCTTTGTTCGAGATATTCTAAAAAAAAGAGAAATTTTTATTGTTTCTAATCGCGAGCCTTATATTCACACAAAAAATGGCGGCAACAAGATTACCTATCACTTTCCTGCAAGCGGAATGGTAACTGCTCTTGAACCCATCATGCAGGCAACGGGTGGTATGTGGATAGCACACGGCAGTGGAAATGCAGATAAACTCGTCGTTGATCATGAAGATAAAATTGCCGCACCTCCAGATGAACCGCGATATACGCTCAAACGAGTTTGGTTAACAAAAGAAGAAGAAGAAGGTTATTATTTGGGCTTTTCCAACGAAGGCCTCTGGCCGCTGTGCCATATCGCTCATACTCGTCCTGTTTTTCGGGAAGAAGATTGGCATATGTATCAAAAGGTAAATGAAAAATTTGCCAAAAGTGTTCTAAAAGAAATAAAAAATAAGAAAGATCCCATCATTCTTATTCAAGATTTTCATTTTGCACTATTGCCCAAGCTCATAAAAGCGAAAAGACCTGATGCAACAATCGGAATTTTTTGGCATATCCCCTGGCCAAATCCGGAAAGTTTTAGTGTGTGTCCGTGGCGTAAAGAACTGATTGAAGGAATGCTTGGAGCAGATATTATTGGATTTCATACTCAACTCCACTGTAATAATTTTATCACCACAGTTGGACGAGAATTGGAAGCACAAATTGATCTTGAACAATTCGCGGTTATTAAAAATCACCATTTTTCATACGTGAAACCCTTCCCTATCAGTATTGCATTTACCAAAACTGATATTCCTGAAAAAAATGTCAAAGCAGAAGTTGAAAATAGCACAAGATTACTTGAAAAATTAAACATAAAATCAAAATATATAGGAGTTGGTATTGACCGACTTGATTATACAAAAGGTATTTTAGAACGATTAAAAGGAATTGAAATTTTTCTGACAAAACATCCATCTTATATTGAAGAATTTTCTTTTATACAACTGTCAGCACCGAGTAGATCTTCTATAAAAGAATATCAAGAATTTGATGAACGGGTCGAAAAAGAAGTAGATCGAATAAACAATCTTTTCAAAAAAAATGGCTGGAAACCAATTATCTTTCTTAAAGAACATCATAATCATGAATATATCAACTCCTTATATAGATCGGCACATTTCTGTCTTGTTTCGTCATTGCACGATGGTATGAATCTCGTTGCCAAAGAATTCATCGCAGCACGAGATGACGAACAAGGCGTCTTGATCTTAAGTCAATTTGCCGGCGCCTCACGCGAACTTCATGATGCATTAATTATCAATCCATATAATGGAGAAGATACTGCAAAAGCAATCGAGGAAGCATTACTCATGAAACCAGAGGAACAAAAAAGACGGATGCACCGAATGCGAGAAATTATCAAAAACTATAATGTATATCGGTGGTCTGCAGAGTTATTAAGAGCAATTATTGACTTAGGTTAACTTTACCAACTTATAAAGTTTGCAAATCTAGTTTTTTGCTTGTAGTATAAAAACGTGGAAAAAATTATTCCGTATCTCCAACAATTTTATTTAGCAAAAGATATAGAGAGAATTGTATCTGAGTTAGAACGATATGCTCGCACACTTCCCACTGTAAAACCAAAATACTTTACTAATACCTGGTATAAAAATAGTAATATTTACTCTGTTTATCCCGATGGTGTTTCTCTTCATCAAGAAGCACCACTTACGGAAATCAAAGACTATCTGACAACGATAAGAAAATTAGGTTGTAATGCAATTCATCTACTACCATTTCTTAAATCTCCAATGCAAGATAAGGGATATGATGTAAGTGATTATTACTCTGTTCGTGAGGGATTAGGAGGAATGGAGTCACTCAAAGCATTAAAAAAAGCTGCTGAAGAACAGGAAATCCATATTTTTATGGATCTTATTTTTAATCATGTTTCCATCGAGCATGAATGGTTCATGAAAGCAGAACAGGGCAGCGAGTATTATCGCAATTTTTTCCTTCACACAAAAGAGACTCCACAATTTTTAAGAAAAATAGAAAAAGATTCGACTGTTTACGCAGAGTATCTTGTCAATGGAGAAAAAACACTTGTCAGTGTGGCCTTTCCTGAATTTGCAGGAGAACTCCCTCACTGGAGACAAGGGAAAGATGGTTATTGGTATTATCATACATATTATCCTCATCAGATAGATTTGAACTGGCAAAATCCTGATGTTTTTATCGAACTTTCCAAAATACTATTATTCTGGGCCAGTAAAGGTTTTAACTTCAGATTTGATGCAATACAATTTATTGGCAAAACTGCCTATAAACATCTTGATACTCATAATCCGTTTACTCACCACTTAACATCTGTTTTCAATGTTATTGCTGAATCTGTTTTTCCGGAGTGTATCTTTATTTTTGAGACGTTTGAGCATCTGGATTCCGTTATTGAATACTTTGGTACTGCAAATAACCAACAGTCAAAACTTCTTTATAGCTTTCATTTTACTGCATCTCTCTGGATAAGCCTGCTTGAAGAAAATCAATCCCATATTTGGAAACAGCTAAAATCAATGAGTGATATTCCGATTCATGCTCAGTGGGTTAATTTTTTGCGAAATCATGACGAATTAAGCCTTGCCTACGTAGACAAAACAATCTTAGAAAAAGTACACACGAAACTCATTGATTCTGGGAAACCGTTTCGATCAGAATTTGGGATCTCTGGAAGAACCTATTCTCTTCTTGCTTCTGACGAAAAACGATTTCTTATGAGTTATTTCCTTCTTTCATCAATGCCGGGCAGTATTATGATTCCTTATGGTGATGAATTTGGTATGGGAAATATTGCGCAATCACAGTTATCCGAAGAAGAAAAAAAAGATACCAGAAATATTAATCGTGGAGTCGTGACAACTGAAATAATAAAAAGCAAAAAAGGAGAGCTGCTCTTTGCTCACCTTGCAACAATATTCAAAAAGAGACAAATATTTAGAGATTATCTCAATATCTGGCCAGAAGAATTACCTGTTGCTCAGGGAATTTTTGGTGCAACATACAAAAAAGGCACATCGGAATTTCTCATTTTTATCAATTTAACGCCTGCACGTAAGACAGTTCATTTCGACGATATAGCGGCATACGCAAAAATTCTCGAAATAAATAACGTAGACATAGAAAATAATAACATCAAACTTGACACCTATGCAGGAATCTGGTTACAAAAATAAAAAACTTGCAAAAAATGATATTTACTATAGAATAGAAGCCAGAGTTCATGAAAATAAAAAATATCTTCTTCTCTTTCGTATTTCTTTTCGCACTTCTGTTTATTGGTTTTCTAACTAACAGCATCAACCTTCTGACTGACTGGTGGTGGTTTCAAGAACTCCACTTGACAGATATTTTTCTCAAACCGCTTATCACCCAAACACTGATTGGCGCAAGTGTGGGCATCATCGCCTTTCTTTTTCTTATTTTGAATCTTCTTATCGCTTCCTATGCAAAAATTCCATGGATAACTTTTATCCCTGGACAAAAGTTATCAATAACAGGACGGTTTATCACCAAACTCAGTATTGGTATTAGTATTGTGCTTGCCCTGTTACTCGGATTTGTCTCTACCGTATTCTGGCAACAAATTCTCCTTTATTTTCATCAACAACCATTTGGTCAAGCAGATCCTATTTTCAATAAAGATATATCGTGGTACGTTTTCTCATTGCCACTGTATACGCTTGGTCTCACGATCGTACAATTTCTTCTCCTTGTTGCGACGATCGGTTGTGGCATCATTTATACACTCCGCGGCAGTTTTCATATTACACAAATCTTTGGAAGCGCGATTGCAAAACTCATCGGCGCTCCTCCTAAAAAAGATGAGGAAATCACAACAGGCGCACGGCTACATGTCAGTTTCCTTGTTGCATTATTTCTCTTCACCATTGCAATAAAAACCTATCTCTCGATGTATGGACTACTGACAAGTGGAAGCGGACTAGTTTTTGGAGCAACGTATACTGATGTTACGGTCATCCTGCCACTTTTGAAAGTCTCTGCAGGAGTTATGGCGATCACCGGACTTTTTGCACTATGGTTTGGTATCTCAGGCAAACGGGGATTACTTCTTGCGGGTATCGGAGGATACCTGTTGATCTCTGCAGCAACAGGTGTTATTCCATCAGTCGTTCACCGATTTATCGTCGCGCCAAACGAACTAGTCAAAGAAACACCGTTTATCAAAAATAACATTCAGGCAACGCAGCAGGCGTACGGTCTCTCAATGGTAAAAGAAAATGAATTATCAGGTGATATAGAACTCACTGCCGAAGATATCCAAAATAATGCCGTGACGATCAACAATGTCCGACTCTGGGATCGTGGCCCACTGCTCTCCACCTTCTCCCAAATTCAAGAAATCAGAACCTATTATGATTTTGCCTCTATTGATAATGACCGATATATTATTGATGGACAACTTCGTCAAATTATGCTTTCTCCCCGTGAATTATCGTCAGATAGTCTCCCAAATAAAAACTGGATCAATGAACGTCTTGTCTTTACACACGGATATGGCGTGGCAGCAGGTCCTGTCAATCAGGTAACACAAGAAGGATTACCGGTACTCTTCGTCAAAGATCTCCCGCCAACATCAGAAAAACAAGAATTGACAGTTGATCGTCCTGAAATCTATTATGGAGAACTGTCGAATGACCACGTTATCGTGAAGACAAAAGCAAAAGAATTTGACTATCCGAAAGGTGAAGAAAATGTCTCATCAACCTATGCCGGAAAAGGCGGCGTTATCATTGACTCACTATGGAAGCGAATCGTTTATTCGCTTCATTTCCAGTCTCTCAAGCTTCTTCTTTCCGATGATATTACAACAGACAGTCGAATTCTTTATCACCGAGAAATCAAAGAACGCATGACAAAAGCAGTTCCGTTTCTCACCTTTGATCAGGATCCCTACAGCGTCATCGCTGATGGCAAACTCTACTGGATGGCAGATGCGTACACAATAAGCAATGACTATCCGTATTCTCAACCGATTTCACTCCACGGCGGACAAATTAACTATATCCGAAGCGCAGTAAAAGTAGTTATTGACGCGTATGATGGAACAATCACCATCTATCAGGCAGACCAAAAAGATCCCATTATTAATGCCTACAGTTCTATTTTCCCCGGCGTCTTCAAACCACTTTCAGACATGCCAGATAGTCTAAAGTCCCACATTCGGTATCCTGAAGATATCTTTACCGTACAAAATAATGTATATACCACCTATCACATGGATGATCCTGAAATCTTTTACAACAAAGAAGATCAATGGGATATACCGGCAATCGCTGTCCAAGGAGAAGAACAAACAACAACAGAAATCCCACCGATGGATCCCCGTCATATCATCATGAAACTGCCTGGAGAACAACAGGAAGAATTTATCCTCATGTTGCCCTTTATTCCACGAGGGAAAGACAATCTCGCGGCGTGGATGGTCGCACGAAATGACGGAGAACATTATGGAAAATTATCAGTCTATCGCTTCCCCAAACAAAAACTGATCTATGGACCAAAACAGGTTATCGCACGTATTAATCAAGATGCAGAAATTGCACGACAAATAACACTCTGGGATCAACGGGGATCACAAGTGATTCAGGGACCACTTCTTGTCATTCCGATTGAAGCATCACTTTTATATGTCCGTCCGCTCTATCTCAAAGCAGACTCAGGAAAAATTCCTGAGTTAAAACGGGTCATTGTCGCCTATGGCAACAAAATTGCTATGGAGCCGACACTTGAACAGGGACTCTCCCGTCTCTTTGGTACCGAAACAGATCTCACACCAACAGAAACAACAGAAGAAAACACCACAACAACACAAACAAACAATCAATCAGCAACAGAACAAGAACTTATCCAACAGGCAAATGCTGCGTATGAAAAAGCACTGAACGCGCTGCAAAATGGCGACTTTGCGACCTTTGGTGATGAATTCCAAAACGTCGGCGACATCCTCAAGAGATAAAAAACCGAATAAACTCCAGTAATAAAACCCCTTGTAATCAAAGTCTTGCGAGCTATAATAAATCTATCCTAAAAATCTATGCAGGGATATCTCTATTTATTTATTCTTGGCGGTCTCGCAGTAGCCGCCATTTTTAATTTTCAAGGGGTCAATAGTCAACAATGGTACCTCTTGACTGTTGCCGTTCTCCTCGCAACTGGTCTCTATAGCAGCACCTTCGGCATTTCCCTGCAAGAAGCAAAAATCCATTTCAAACTTATTGTGAAATCAATCACGATCGGCGTGTTGCTCAAGGCGCTTCTTATCGGCACAGTTATGGCACTCATTTTACAAAATCCATACGGATTTATTCTTGGAATTATCGTTGCACAAATTGATCCACTCTCAACAGCAGCGCTTATGACAAAAGATCGTTTATCGAAAAGTGCCCAATCAATTCTTCGCTCGTGGTCGTCGTTTGATGATCCGATGACTGTTATACTTTCCCTCTATCTACCAATCCTTATTGCTGCACTTGCAGGGACACAGTGGGAGCCGATTCGTGGCACGATACAGTCAGTCGGTATCACGGGATATTTCCTAACAACAGGAATTAATATCCTTTTTGCAGCCGGCATTTTTATTCTGTGGACTCTGATGAAACGACACTCAAAAGCAACCAATTACGTGATTATCTGTCTTGTTGCTCTCGGCATGTATGGCTTACTTGTTGGTGCTCTTTCCATAGCAGTGTACTACTTCTGGATGCTTGGGCTTGCAATTCTCGGTCTTTTCATGCGACCACCTATTCAGAAAGTAATAGATTTTGTCCTGCATTGGGCGCTCAGTATTGCAGCGGTACTTTTAGGTATTTTGTTAATCAACGGTATTGACCTTTGGACTGGATTTGGGTTGGGAGTGATGACCTATCTCGCACAAATTGTTGTCGGACTATTGCTTACCAACAACTTACCGCATCGTGACCGCTTACACATTTCTTTTGCTCAACAAAATGGTATTACAGCAATTATTCTCGCACTCCTTTTTGAAACCTATTATCCAGGAACAGTAGCAATCGTTGCTCCAGCAATCATATCCATCAATACAATCCACGCTGTTGCGAATTTTTTCCTTGATATCTATCTTGATAAAAATTATTACAAACTACATCCGCGCCACCACATTGAGCGAATCAGAGCACACGTCCACAAAATATAAAAAGATTATTTACTTAAGAGGTCAAGGAGACCGTAGACAACAAAGGCAGGCCACACAAGTGCTTTCAAAACTCCCAAAGCTCCTTCCCAAAATGTCGTAGCATTGGAGAGATAAAATACCAATGCACCGATCAAACCAATACCATACACGGTGCCACCCCCGCCACCATAGTTCTTCTTTACCACAACTGTCTTCTCTGATTCCTTCTTTGCCATAGCTCTACTGTATCACCAACAAAAATGCAAATCAACTAAAAAATCTCTTGCGAAAAATGAATACATTTGTTATAACGATTTCATGCCGGCCGAACGAATACAAAGATTGCCTTCAGCAATACTGCTTAAAACACTCGAGCTACGGGAAACACGTCTTCCTGCCGAAAAAAGACTCACGAGAGAAGATTTGAAAAGACTCTGTCACGAAAAACCAACACTTCCACAAGGAATTACCCCATTTGACATTTTGGTCAAAACACGAGATAGACAGGAAAGTATCAGCAGAGATGAAATGTTTGGATTTGTAAATGGTATCGTCTCAGGTGCCGTAAGTACGGAACAAACAGCTGCATGGCTCGGATTTGTACGACTGAACGGATTAACTCAACGTGAAACAGTCAATCTCACTCTCGCAATGGCAGCATCGGGAGAAATACTGGACTTTGATTATCTTGGAAATGTCGCAGACAAACATTCATCTGGTGGAGTCGGTGACAAAACAACACTTGTCGTCGCTCCACTCGTCGCAGCGTGTGATGTGAACGTCGGTAAAATGTCGGGCAAAGGACTTGGTCATACTGGTGGAACTATTGATAAATTGGAATCAATTCCGGGAATCTCTATGCAACTTGATGCACAACATTTTAGAAACCAACTTGAAACAATCGGGATTGTTATTTCCGGGCAATCGCATGATCTGGCACCTGCTGATGGTATTCTCTATTCACTCAGGGACAAAACGGCAACGATTGACAGTATTCCACTCATTGCTGCCTCAATCATGAGTAAAAAAATTGCCTCTGGAGCAAACACGCTGGTACTTGACGTAAAAGTAGGAAAAGGAGCATTTATGAAAACGTTGGAAGAGGCACAAGAATTATCGCGAATCATGGTAGATATCGGTAAAGCAGTCGGTATTCATTGTATTGCAGAAATATCAGATATGAATCAACCACTTGGCAATGCTGTTGGCAATGCACTTGAACTGAAAGAAGCGATTGATACGCTTAAAGGCAACGGACCGGATGACTTCAAAGAACATTGTATTGAAACTGCTGCGGAAATTGTTCTTCTTGCAGGCAAAGCAGCAACTCATGAAGAAGCAAGACTGTTAGTTGAACAACAACTAGGTGAAGATGGACGAGCACTGCAAAAATTTGGTGAAATGATTGCTGCGCAAGGAGGCGATCCGAATGTACTGATTGACCCCGACCAGCTAATGCCACCGGCAAGATATCAACATGCTGTTGTTGCAAACGCAGAGGGATACCTCAGCAGTATGGATCCGGAAATGGTTGGCAAAACATCAATGACTCTAGGAGCCGGAAGACCAACAAAAGATGCTCCGGTTGAAGACTATGCAGCAGGGATCATGGTGTCACACAAAATCGGTGATCGTATCCATGAAGGAGATGTCATATTCACCATTCACACCAATGACGAAACGAGAATTGCCGATGCAGAACAAGCATTACACAATGCTCTTTCTTTTAGTGACGAACCGGTATCACCTTACCCTCTCCGTTATGACGTGATCCGCTAAACTCCAATTTTGTATTACGGATTATGGATGACCTTAGAATCTTTTTTTAACCATCGGTCAATAACCTCAGCTATCTCTTGCTTATCAGCAGCACTACTTAAATGATGGTCAGCACTTTCCGAAATATACATTTCTTTTTTACCGGCAAGCTTGTTAAAAAAGGTTTTTGATTGAGCAATAAAGACAACATCATCATGCTGAGCATGGATAACCAATACCTTACAATTTATTTTTTCTGGTTGATAATTTTGTTTAAAATAGTTCCAACTCTTTTTGTATTGCTTATTAAAAATAACTAATAGTCTAAAAAGAAGATATTCTTTTATGATACTACCACCTAACTGAGCAGTGCCAAAAAATCCATTGATCGGTATTAATCCTTTCACCTTCGCTGACTGTCTTGCTGCAATAACCATACTTAATGCACCAAGACTAGGTGCTAGCAATACAAATTCTTTATAGATACTAAAATAACGAATAATATCGATAATATCTTCAACTTGTTCTTTAAGATTAAAATTTTGAGCACTTTTTGAAAAATCAAATGAAAAAGACGAATGACCCATTGTATATAACCTATCTGTTACTCCTACTGTTGCAGGATGTTCTTTAGAGCTTTTAAACCCATGACCAATAAGAAGCAAAACACGGGATGGTTTCGTTTGTTTCAATAGACCTTTTATTTTTTCACCTTTTGAGTTATTAAACTCTACTTTTTTAATCATGAGGTAAGTATAGCAAATTCCGAGGCTAAAAACTGTGTTGTCGAGCAGGGATTCGAACCCCAATAAACAGATCCAGAATCTGTTGTCCTACCATTAGACGACTCGACAATTTTTATTTATTAAACTAACTTTATTATATCTCAACAGTTTGCTCCTTCGGAGTCTGTTGTTCAGTCCATAAGGACTGCCCGATTTGCGAATCGCCTACCATTAGACCCGACTCGCGTCGACAAGCGACAGCGAGTCGAGGCGGGCGACTCGACAGTGTGAAGCTATTTTACTAAAAATTCGGGGAAAAAGCTAATTTGTTTCATTCAATTTCTTTGCCAACTCATTAATCTGTTTCGAGAGTTCCTCATCTTCTTCAACCAATGCTTTATCAGAGACAGAGAGCCATTGATTCGCCTCCATCTTCGCAAGAATCGTTGAAACATTGGCAATTCGCTGACTGATGAGACTATTGATTCGATCTATATCGGAAGTGTGTTTAAAATAAAATTCCCCATTCTTTTTCAACTCTTCCCATCCTGGCTGAATCTCTTTGAGATTTGCAAGCGCATCTTTCCAACTTTGAATATCTTCCTGCGAATAATCAGGAGGAACGTATCCTGCAAAATGCTGAACAATAATTTGTGTTGGACAGCCATTGATCTGTCCTTGAATTTCCGCAATCCCCACCTCATCATAATCTCGCTCAAGAAGAAATTCACTGGACTGAGGAAAAGCAAACTGGTTTTCGATCAATTCTTCAGCGGTAAAATATCCTTGCGTCGGCGACTCTCCATACACCGGATTAAAATAGTTAACATCACTCATCGCCCGAGACATCGTATACCCACTTCGTGATGCTTCAAAAGAAAAATCATTATAGTTCAAAATTGTTTTTGCGCGTTTTGTCGCAGATTGTTCAAGCTTTGTTTGATATTTCAGCTGTGGCACACCTGCTGCCTTTCTCCTATCATTCAGCAGTGCCACATACTCTTGTTTGTTCAGCCTAATTCGTGAACCGTCATCAAGATCCTGACTGGTATCCCGCCAATTTTTTGCCCATTCTCCTCTCTGCCAGGACAATGGCAATACACTATCAATATCTTTTTCCGGTACCAATCCAAATTCTCGGGAATCACCACTTCCTTTTCTATTATCTCCCATCACAAATACACTTCCGATGGGAATCGTTATTCTGGTACACTCGTGAAGAAAGGCTTCTGCGAATGTCGAACGTGGACTTGCTGTATAGGGTTCTTTAAGTGGCCGATTGTTAATCAATACCAATCCATCACGAAGCTCCAGGCTATCACCAGGAACACCAATCACCCGTTTCACAAAACCGCTTGGCGTACCATATTGTTTCGTCGTAATTTCAGCAGTTGTCTCATTTTCGAAAGCAACAATATCTCCCCGTTCCAACGTATGACCAAAATACCGTTTATCAAAAAACGTAATCCCCCCAGGATATTTCCAAAAAAACACCGTCGCGACGGTCTGCTCTGCATTTTCTTTATCGGTCGCACCTGTCCCTTTGGGAAAGGTCGGGTACATAGATCCTGTCCCTGATATATGTTCGATCACCGGCGCAAATCCAATCGCACTTCCGGCAATATACGCAACCGATGCGATAAGCAATAATGAGCTGCAAATCCAAACCGGAAGAAAAAGAAAAAAACCAAAAACGGACGATGGAATATAAAATAATTTTTGTTGAGGTGACTTTTTTCGCATCGCAAGCAGTATCACGATCAAACTATACACAGGAAAAATAACAAGAATTCCAAAAAATCGCAGACCCCACTGGAGACGCTGCTGTAACGTAACCGGCTTAGCAAATCCATATCCCGCCAAAAATTGAGCAATCAAAAAAGTCCCAGCTGCAAAGGTCAGAATCCCAAAGAAAAACCCAATCGCAACAAGGAAAAGAAACGTTGTGTTATTTTCAAAAAAAAGAGCGGGCTCAAATCGGGTAAATTGATCTGTCACAATAAATGCGGTACCGATAAACAAAATCGCAAAAAGAAATGAAAGGAAATAAAAAATGATCCCCGAACTAAAGGCTTTTGATGATTGAAACAGTTGTCTCATAGGTAGCGATTACCGCGCGGCAAGTTGGATAAAGCCTCGTGAATCAACATCAAACCAAAAACTTGGACCTTTTGTTCCATCCTGATTCTCTGAACGAATATGCAACAATCCCCTACTATCCCAGCCAGTCGCATCTGCAACATGCATATCTGAAAATTTCTCTAAAAATAATTTCGTCACATCAAGATATTTTATTCCATCAACAAACGTTTCACCTGACGCATTAAATACAAGAATTTCAGGTGATTGCGAAACTTTTCTTATCAAAAAAATATATCTTGCATCAGGCGACCAGCTATTTGAAGGAACCGTATACATATTATTTGCATCTTCTGTTTCAAAAAGGATATATTCCTGCTCATCATCTGCTATAAGAAAAATATATGAAACCACATCGTCTTCAAGCTGTGTGGTTTGCATCGAAAATTCTTTGCTGCCATCAATCGCATAGGCAACGCCTGAAATTTTCGGTTTAGGGACAGGGGTAATCGTCGGAACAACAACTGATTCTCCTAAATAAACTCCTTGTTGTCTGTTAAACAAAAATAATGCACCAAATAATCCGACAACAAAAACTGCAATAAGAATAATTGCTTTCTTCACTCTGCTTAGCATAGTAAAGATTGCATCTGGAAGTCAAGATTTAGCCGTATTTCAATTTGAAGACAAGAATCATTCCTGCCAAAACCAGCGTTATGCTGTTGGCAAGAATCACAGATAATGAACCAAGTAATATGCCGTACACGAGCCAAATAGCCACACCTGTCACAAATGCAATATACATAGGAAGTGATAAATCTTTTGTATGCTTTGTCTTCACAATCCGCAGTACTTGTGGCAAAAAAGAGGCTGTTGTTAATGTCCCTGCAATAATACCAATCACTTCTACTTCAATCATAGCTACAATAATCTTAACACATAAGGCATAAAGATCAGAGAACCAATAATAAATGCTGCAATCGCGGTCACAAGTACCATACCCGCTGCAACATCTTTTGCAATCTTTGCTTCTTCTCGATGCTCCTTGGTAATCAAATCAACCATTTTTTCAATCGCACTATTTACCATCTCCGCTGAAATTACCATCATAATCGTCAGACCCAAAATACCCATTTCAAACGGGGTAACATGCAAATAAAGACTTGCACCAATGACGAAAGCTCCAACGACAAAATGTGCGATTAAATTTTGATTATTTCGAAAAGCATAATGAACACCTTCAAATGCATAATGAAAAGATTTAAAAAAACGTCCGAAATGAAACATATTAATAATCAATAAACATCTTCACGCCAAAGTAAATCACGACAGATAAAAGTGCGCCGACCATGCCTCCGGTAATGACTTCAGGAGCTGTATGGCGTTTTGTTACCAGCCGCGCCCAAATGATCAGTGGAATAAGCAAAAGTAATAAAACATATAACCCCCGAAAACTCAATACGACGGGAATCGTAAATGCAGTCACAACAGCAACATGCATACTTGCTTTAATTTTTTTGTTAATCAAATACGCTAAAACAATACCTACGATAATACTGCTTGCCAAAACGGAAAGCATAATTGGTGCGTCTAACCAAAACAAGGTCAATAAATATACTCCTGAAAATACAAAAGCAACAAAAAAAACAATCGGCCGCTGCTCTCTTTTTGAGACATCAATGTCTGAAAATTTTCTTTTTTTCACGCCAACGAGAACAAAACAACCAACTAAAAAAATAAAAAATAGTGTATAGATAGTCCACTGAATTGTCGCATCCAGATCACCTGTCGTGCGATAGACGACAACAAAAGGTGCAAAGATCGCAAGAGAAAGAGGATTCAATAACAAAGAAATAAATTTTGCAAATGGAACAGTCATAAAATTAGTGCAACAATGCCAGTGTTTTTTCTTTCCCCAAAATTTCAAGCACTTGTGGCAGAGGAAGTCCCCGATCTTTTCCAATTAACAGTTTATATAAAACAGGCATACGAATCTTCTTTTCTTCCATAATTTTTTTCATCTCCTCAAATATCATAGCATGATTCCAGTCAGAAATTGCAATAAAAGCCTCTTTTACAATATGTGCAAGTTCAGTGTCTTCTCCTGTTGTTGCCGCATCAAAAAATACTTCTGTTAACTCTGCAAACTCTTTTAGTGTTTGCATACGTGTTTTGACAAGAGGAATCAATGCATCAAGCGTTTCTGTTGCCAGCTCGTTTGCTTGTGGATAAAAATCAACAATTATTTGCTTTAATTCGTTATCTGTTTTGTTTTGGATATATTGCTGATTCATCCAATTCAATTTCTCAATATCAAAAATCGGTCCTGTCGTCTGCATACGTTCAATACTAAACACCTTAATATATTCTTCATAACTAAAAATATCCTTTTCTTCCGGATGAGACCAACCCATAAGAGAAAGATAATTAATGAGCGCTTCTGGCAAATAACCCTTTTCTTTATAAGAAAATATTGAAACATCATTTTTTCGTTTACTCATTTTGGATTTGTCTTTATTACGAAGCAAGGGCATATGAGCAAATTCGGGCAATTCCCAACCAAAATACCGATACAGTAATACATGCTTGGGACAACTACTAATCCACTCCTCACCACGTAAGACATGCGAAATTTTCATCAAATAATCATCCACTACCACAGCAAGATGATACGTTGGAAATCCATCAGATTTAAGAATTACCTGGTCATCAATAACATTTGAATCGAATTCTATTCTGCCCCGAACCAAATCATCCCAACCAATTATTTCATTATCGGGAATCACCATTCGAACCACATACTTTTCTCCGTCTGAAACACGTTTTTTTGCCTCTTCAGGAACTATGGCTCGACAATGACGATCGTATCGAGGAATCTCTTTCTTCTCTTGCATTGCCTTTCGTATCTGATCAAGTCTTTCAGGAGAACAAAAACAATAATATGCTTTCCCCTTTTCGATTAATT
>DATIGJ010000175.1:0-21044 GCA_035454765.1 Patescibacteria group bacterium | reverse complement strand
GCCTTGTTTAATTTTTTTGTCAATGTTGTGAAGACTTTTTATTCGGTCAGTAAGAAAATATCCCGTACAGATATTGTTAACGGTAATATTGTCGGCAGCAATTTCGTTTGATAACGTTTTTGCCATACCGGTAACACCTGCACGAATCGCATTTGAAAGAATTAAATTATTTGATGGTTGTTTTACCGAAACGCTTGTCATGTTAATAATTCTGCCGCTCCCCGTTTGTTTCATGTGTGGCAGAACCAATCTGATTGTACGAATTGCATTAAGCAATAATAGTTCAAACGCATTTTGCCATTGTTCATCGGTTGTCGTTTCAAAGGTACTCGGTGGTGGTCCGCCGGCATTATTAACCAAAATATCAATTTTTCCGAATTCTTTGATTGTCTTTTTGACAAGATGTTCAAGGTCTGACAATTTTGTTACATCACAGGGAATGGCAAGGATTTTTGTTTTCGTTTTTTTACTAATTTCCTGCGCTGTTTGTTTAAGAGCTTTTTCATCTCGTGCACAGATAACAATATCAGCACCTTCCATGGCGAGAGCAAAAGCTGATGCTTTCCCGAGTCCTTTGCTTGCAGCAAGAACGAGTGCTGTTTTTCCTTTGAGGCCGAAATTCATGTTATTTGTCCGTTGGTATGCGTGTTGTCCACTCTTTGTATTGGTCGTCGTCGCCTTTAACGGTATTGAAAAATTTTTCTCTCAGTCTCTCTGTTAATTCTCCAATTTTTCCTGTACCGATGGTTCGTTTGTCAATTTGTTCGACCCACGCAACCTGGCAGCCAGTTCCTGTCAAAAAAACTTCATCGGCAACATAGAGCTCACTTCTTTCAATCGGTCGCGTAACAGTCTCGATCCCCATATCTTTTGCAATTTTGATGACGGAGCGTCTCGTGATACCTTCCAAAATTCCTTCAGATAATCCTGGTGTGATGAGCTTGCCGCAACGAACAATAAATAAGTTTTCTGCTGATCCTTCGGCAACATGTCCTGCATTGTTGAGCATAAGTGCTTCGTCAAAGCCGCCATCGGTTGCTTCTTTTCTTGCAAGTGCTGAGTTGACATA
Source organism: Patescibacteria group bacterium (assembly GCA_035454765.1). Taxonomy (GTDB): domain Bacteria; phylum Patescibacteriota; class Microgenomatia; order Levybacterales; family UBA12049; genus DATIGJ01. The sequence goes on along the minus strand of DATIGJ010000175.1, from coordinate 19,975 downwards.
GCCGCCTGAAAGTTTTGCTCGTGTGGGAATAGCGTTATCGCTAATTCGTTGCCAGCTGGAAACAACAAGATTGAGCCCTTTACCAAGTGGCATGTATTCCTCCAAAGGAATCATGTGGAGTGAGAAATCAAGCGTCACATTGGCGAAATTGGGACCAAGTTCCGTATTACCAACATAGCCAAAGGGTCTGAAATAGATGTTTGTTTGTGGCTTGTTTTTTTCAATCAGATCAATGGTTATTTTTTTCAATTCTTCACGTGTATAGGGAAATTTACAGCCGATAATTTGTGCTGATGTTAGAAATCGTTTGTAGTGGTCGTCAATTCGAAAGACTGAAATAAATCCTTTTTCTTTGTTGTAATAGCCCCGGATTCCCCCAAAAAATGCGGTGCCATATTGGAGGGCATTGGTCATGATGGAGACTTTGGCATCTTCAATTTTGACGATTTTGCCCTGAAAAAATGCGTATGGAAATGATCCTGTTTTCATAATTTTTAACAATCTTCGCAGGTACATTCTTTGTTGATTGCAATCATATCAATCTCAACAAGTGCATCTTTTGGAAGTCTTGCTGCTTGAACGGTGGAACGTGCCGGTTTATTTTCTTTAAAATAACTACTATAGATTTTATTTACTGTTTCAAAATCGGAAAGATCTTTCAAAAAAATTGTTGTTTTGACGACTTGTTCAAAATCACTTCCTGATTCTTCAAGCACTGCTTGGAGATTTTTCATGGCTTGATGTGTTTGTGCATCAACACCTTCTTCAAAAGTATCTGTTGCTCGATTGAATCCTACTTGTCCGGCACAAAAAATAAATCCGTTTGCGATAATGGCCTGTGAATAAGGACCAAATGCTTTTGGTGCTTTGTCAGTGTTTATTGATTTCATAAGGATATTTTATCAAAACTTAGTCTTCCATGCCAGCACCTTCTATTGCTGGCCGTGCATGATTTCGCATGCGTTTTAAAAGCCGATTGCCGATTTTTGGAACTGCTGGATGTATCCCGTATTTCTCTCTTTCTTTCTCCCATGATTCTTTTCGTTTTTTATACAGGTTTTCATCATCGAGTTCTTTACAATCCATGGTGCATTTATTGACATCAACGATGATGGTATCGCCATCTTCGACAAGCGAGATGGGACCGCCAAGATATGCCTCTGGGCCGACATGTCCGATGACAAGTCCCACTGATCCGCCTGAGAAGCGTGCATCCGTCATCAGCGCGATAGTAATGTTTTTTTCTCTGCAAAGCGTTGTGATACGCGATGTCGGATCAAGAAGCTCGGGCATACCTGGTGCGCCACGGGGGCCGATATAGCGGATAACCACCATATCTCGGTCTTTAAAACTGTCAGGATTTCGATCAAGTGCTCGGAGTAAATCTTTCTCATTATTAAAAACACGTGCTTTTCCGGTGAAAATACCGTTCTCAAGTCCTCCTTCAACACCAGCAACTTTGATCACTGCTCCAAAGTTAGGTGCGAGATTTCCTTTAAGGAGTCTTAGGCCTCCGGTTTTCTTAAACGGTTTTGCAACAGACCAAATAACATCTCCGTCAGGTTTTGGTGGATCAAGACGCATGACCTGTTCGGCAAGAGTCTCGCCTGTGCAGGTAATACAGCTGCCATCCAAGAGTTTGGCATCGAGTAATTCTTTGACAATGACCGGAAGCCCGCCTTTTTTGTCAATATCAACCATTGAATATTTGCCAAACGGTCGGGCGTTGATCAAAACAGGAAGACTTTCGGAGAGTTTATTAAACTCTTCCTGTGAAATCACATCTTTCCAGAAATCAAGACCGGCTGCACGTGCGATTTCGACACTATGTAAAATAACATTGGTTGATCCACCCATGGCGATCGCGACAGTGATTGCGTTTTGAAGCGATTTTGGGGTGACGATATCTCGTGGTCTGATATTTTGATCATTCATGATGAGCAAACAATCAATGAGTTGTTCAGGAAATTCTTTTACTCGTCTTTCATCATCAGATGCTGGTGAGACCATGTGCAGCGGCTCGAGTCCCATGACTGCGATGAACGTCTGCATGGTATTGTACGTGAACATCCCTCCACAACTTCCTTGTCCGCAACACGCATTTAATGCTACTCGATTTTTCTTTTTTTGATCCTGATCTCCCGCGACTTGAAAGCCTGTCACGATATCAATCGGCTCATCGGTTTCTGGATCGTGTCCTGGATGAATTGGCCCATCGGAAAGAACGACGGATGGTTGATTGTGTTCAAGGATTGCTGCGACGGTTCCAACCGGAGGTTTGTCACAGGCGACAACAGCGATATAACTTTTGACCCGACTGCCACTCAGATGGAGGGTAATTGCATCATGGGTTACTTCCCGTCCAATTAAAGAGAATCGCATTTCATCGGTTCCATTTAGTTGTCCATCAGAAACACCAATTGTATATGCCGGTGGAATGAGACGAATTGGTAAGTCTTCGTCAGTAATTCTTTTACTGAGTACTTGTTGAATCGCGTCAACTTTTTCAGTGACACCGATATAACATTGACTATCACCAAGGCTACCCGTTACAGCCCACACAGGATTGTGGATTTTATAGGGATTTTGTCCGAGGAATCGTGCTGTACCGACACGCTGGACATCACGTCCAGGATTCTCCGAGACAAAGTCGGATTCGTGGTCAAAGTTGTTGTCACAGTTACAATCGGCGCATTTACTCATTGGGATTAGATAATATAATCATACAATAATTCTTTGCTTGAGAGTTTGTGGAAATTGAATTCTGCTTGTTTGAGGCGCTCAAGTAGTGGTTCGAGATCTGATTTGTTTTTTAACTCAATACCCACAAGTGCTGCACCCTTTTCTTTATTTGTTTTTTTCATGTATTCAAACCGGACGATATCGTCATTGGATCCAAGAGCTTCATCTAAAAATTTACGAAGCTGGCCTGGTTTTTGTGCAAATTCAATAATGAAATAGTGTTTTCGTCCCTGATACACAAGACTTTTTTCAAAAATTTCAGGATACCGCAAAATGTCATTGTTACTGCCGCTTAAGACACAGACAACTGTTTTACCTTTGATTTCATCTCGTATACTACTTAATGCTGCGATTGAAAGTGCGCCTGCCGGTTCTGAAATGATGCCCTCATTTTGATATAAATCAATCATTGTTTTACAGATGCGACCGACAGGAACAATAAGCACTTTTCCCAGATTTTTTTGACAAATTTCAAATGTCAGATCTCCTACTCGTTGTACTGCTGCACCATCAACAAAGGTGTCAATTTTTTCAAGGGTAACAACTTTTCCAGCTTTGATCGCTTCAGCCATTGAGGCAGCATTTTCCGGTTCCGCGCCAAATATTTTGACGTCAGGTTTTATTTGTTTAATATATTCAGATGTGCCGGAGATAAAGCCACCGCCGCCGATTGGTGCAACAAAGATATCAAACCCGTTTGGTAATTGTTCGATAATTTCTTTACCGACTGTCCCCTGTCCTGCAATCGTTAGCGGATCGTTAAACGCGTGAATATAGACCATGTTTTTTTCTTCTCCATATTTATGCGCTTCATGTGCTGATTCGTCATACGTTTGTCCGACGAGTTGTACTTCTACATATTTTCCTCCAAAGTGTTTTACTCGATCAATTTTTTGCTGCGGTGTGACAATCGGCATAAAAATGGTTCCTTTGATTTTTAAATGAGAACAACTAAAGGCAACCCCTTGTGCATGGTTTCCTGCACTTGCTGCCACAACCCCCCGTTGTCTTTCATCATCAGAAAGCGAGGCCATTTTGTTGTATGCGCCGCGGATTTTATAGCTTCGTACTTCCTGCATATCTTCCCGTTTGACATACACATTCGCGCCAAATTTTTCCGACATACGTTTGGAAAATTGCAATGGCGATCTGATAACGACGTCTTTGAGTCGCTTTTCTGCTTCTTCGATTTGTTGAATAGATATTTTCATAAATTGTCATTTGTCATCCTGAACGTAGTGAAGGATCTCTGTGATAAGATTCTTCGCTAACGCTCAGAATGACAGAATATTATTTCTGGTTTTCCGGTCGAAGTTCTCGAACGGTAACTCCTGCTTGCCACATTTCACTATTGTGAATTTCGTCAAGCTCTTTTTGTAGTTTTTCCCGATAATCGGGTTCACTATTTTTCTTAATTGTTCGTTCTGCTTCTTTTCCTGTCTTCACACTGTCATACAGTTCTTCAAAAACAGGTGTGGCTGCATCACGGAATTTATTTTTCCAATCGAGTGCTCCACGTTGTGCAGTTGTTGAAACATTTGCAAGCATCCAGTCCATTCCTTTTTCTCCGACGAGAGGGATAAGACTTTGGGTTGCTTCTTCAACGGTTTCGTTGAATGCTTCAGATGGGCTGTGTCCCATTTTTCTAAGCAAGTTGTATTGTGCTTCCATGACACCGGCAATTGCGCCGATTAAGACACCACGTTCTCCTGTCAAATCACTATACACTTCTTTTTCAAATGTTGTTTTGAATAAGAATCCGGAACCGATACCGATTCCCATAGCTTTTACGGTTTCTTCGGCATTTCCGGTTGCATTTTGATAGACAGCATAACTTGAATTTATGCCTCTTCCTTCCAAGAAGATTCTCCGAACAGTCGTTCCTGAGCCTTTTGGTGCAACAAGAATGACATCAACATCTTTTGGTGGGACAATGCCTGATTGTTTTGAAAAGGTCACTGCAAATCCGTGTGAGAAATACAATGTTTTACCCGTCTTCAAGTGTTTTTTCACTGTTGGCCAGAGAGCAATTTGTGCTGCGTCTGAAAGCAAATAAGCAATAATTGTTCCTTTTTCGACTGCTTCTTCAATTTCAAACAATGTTTTGCCTTCTTTCCAGCCATCAGCAACAGCCTTTTTCCAAGAAGCGGAATTTTTTCGTTGTCCGACAATAACGTTAAAGCCATTGTCACGAAGATTCATTGCCTGAGCTGGTCCCTGCACACCATAACCGAGAACGGCAATGGTTTGGTTTTTTAAGACATCTTGTGCTTTTTTGAGTGGAAACTCAACGCGTGTCACCACATCTTCTTTAACTCCTCCAAAATTTAATTTTGCCATAATTATTCACCCCCCTTCAGTTATTTTATCAACGCTATTCGTCCTGAACGGACATACTCCTTTATACCAAATGGTTTGAGTCTGGTATAGAGCGAAGTAATCTCTTCTTCTGTTCCTGTTTTTTCAATAATCATTGCGTCTTCATTGATAAAAACGATTTTGGCAGAAAATAACGAGACAAAGTTTTCGATTTCACGGCGTTGTTCCACATGTTTCATTCCGATTTTAATAAGTGCTGTATCGCGAAAGATAATTGCATCATCAGTATTTTCAATGACTTTGGTGACTTCAACAATCTTGTAGAGTTGTTTAACGATTTTCTCAATCGCAAATTTGTTTCCTTTGACGACAACGGTAAATCGGGACAATCCACTTGTTTCAATTTCCGAAACAGTCAGGCTTTCGATATTGATTTTTCGCTTCAAAAAAACATCTGCAATCCGATATAAAATACCTGGCTTATTTTCGGTATAGATGATGATGGTATAGAGTTTTATTTCTGCCATAGTAATCGTTGTTATTCTAATCTAATTTCACTTACTGATGCACCTGTTGGCACCATCGGAAATACCTTTTCTTCTTTTTGGACAGCTACTTCAAGTAAGGTCGGTTTTTCTGCTGCTAAAAGTCTATCCAGCGCCTCATCGAGTGTATCACGTGTCTCAAGTTTTTCCGCATCAATAAAAAATCCTTTCGCGACGGCGACAAAATCGGGATTTTTCAAATCAACAAAAGAATAGCGTTTATTATGAAACAATTCCTGCCATTGGCGAACCATACCTAAAAAGTTATTATTTAACACAATAATTTTTACCGGAATTTGTTCTTGTGCAAGGGTTGCCAATTCCTGAATATTCATTTGAAAACTGCCGTCACCGATAATGGCGATCACTTCACGTTTTGGTGCTGCAACTTTTGCGCCAAGTGCCGCAGGAAGTGCAAATCCCATCGTACCAAGACCACCTGAGGTAATATAGCTATCTGTTTTCGTAAAGTGTGAATATCGTGCTGCAACCATCTGATGTTGTCCAACATCAGCGACAATGACTGCTTCGCCGTTTGTTTTTTCAGCAAGGCGATTGATGACCTCTGCCATGGTCATCTGTCCTTCGTTTGGATGCATATCTGCCTGTTTTACTTTTTCAAATTCCTGTTTATCATGATCTCTAAATTTGTGGATCCATTCAGCATGTGATGCCTGTTTTATTTTTGGTAAAAGTGCAGCTAACGCCTGTTTCGCATCTGCAACGATTGGCACATCTGCATGAACATTTTTATTTAATTCTGCAGGGTCAATATCAATGTGGATAATTTTCGCCTGTTTTGCATAATCCGAAAGTCGTCCTGTTACGCGGTCGTCAAATCGCATACCAACGGCAAGGATGACATCGGCTTCGTTGGTTAAGACGTTGGCGCCGTAGTTGCCGTGCATGCCAAGCATACCGACATAGAGAGGATGATCCGTTGGTAGTCCTGAAAGTCCATGAAGCGTCGAAGCGACCGGAATTTCTGCCTTTTCTGCAAGTTTTTTAACTTCCTCCTCTGCTTTTGCGATAAGAACCCCATGTCCCAAGAAAATATAGGGTTTTTTTGCTTCATTTAACAAAGTTGCTGCGACTTCAAGCTGTCGCTCATTTGCGGTGAAATTCGGCTGATAACCGGTGATATATACTTTTTTGTCGTAGGAAAAGTGCATCATTTCCATCTGTGCATTTTTGGTGATATCAATAAGTACTGGCCCGGGCCTCCCCGTTGATGCAAGATGAAAGGCTTTTGCAAAGACTTCTGGAATTTCTGAGGCTTTCGTTATTTGATAATTCCATTTGGTGATTGGTGTCGTAATACCGATCACGTCTGCTTCCTGAAACGCGTCCGTTCCGAGAAGATGCGCTGCGACCTGTCCGGTGATTGCAACCATCGGTACCGAATCCAGCATAGCATCAGTGATTGCTGTCACCAGATTGGTTGCGCCTGGTCCTGATGTCACGAGGGCAACACCTGGTTTGCCAGTAAGCCGAGCGTAGCCTTCTGCTGCGTGTCCTGCTCCTTGTTCATGACGAACCAGAATATGGCGGATTTTGTCGGTATAGTCATATAATGCGTCATAAACAGGCATGATTGCACCACCTGGATAACCAAAAATCACATCTACTCCTTCTGCAAGGAGTGATTCCATAACTGCTTGTGCACCTGAGATTTTTTTTGTATCGTTTTTCATAATATATTTACCCGCCTATCCGCCTAAGCTTCCTCGCCTTACCTACTATTCGTAGCGCGGCTCAAGGAGCACAAATCGGCGGGATTGTGTACTATTGATATTTAAAAAATAATCAATGAACACAAAAAAACCCGCCTATCTTGGCGGGTTCTGTGATCGTCAAAATCACCCGCCTTAGCGAGTAATAAGAATGACGACACCGAGAAACATACGAGTTTTCATACTATAATACCTTAAGTTGATTGTAACAGAGAAAAAAGAACGCGTCAATGAGGAAATTTTTAGCCTGTTTGGTTGATGTAGCCGCCGCCGCTTTCATTTCCCATAGAAAGGCTGGTATTTTCAAACCAGTCTTTTCGTTGTTTGTTATTCCAAGTACCTTTACCTTTCTTCCCTTTTTTCTTACTTGTTGCAAGCCATGCCCCTGAGTCTTCAACTTTTTGTCGTGCAGCACGAATCGTTAATAATAACCAGTCAAAGAAATTCAGATGGTATTCCCCTGCTTGTTGCGGTGCCTGTTGAACACTGACATCAGCAAATTCCATTTGGAGGACTTTTGAAGAGCTGACGAGTCGTTGTAATTCAGCCATAATATCATTCAGTCGTTTTGTAATTTCACTTCGCTCCATTTGTGCTGCCCGTTCACTACTTTTTATAAAATCAGTATGATGATCAATCGCTGCTTCAGCTCGCTGTGGTGCTTGTTCTTTTTGTTGTCTTTCAGCTGATGGTTTATTTGCAGCCTTAAAGACTTCAACTGCTCCAGTGAATGGATCTTTTAAAACGAGTGGTTTATCAGGATTTGTGTGATTTGCTTCAGGTGATTGGGTAGCACCATTTAGTTGTACACCCATTTGTGCCCAAAAATCTTTCCAGCCTTGTTTCGTTTCGTTTTTTGCTGCTTCTGTGATGGTATCTCCGATTTCGCGAAGTGCTTCGAATCCTTGTGAACGTTGTACTTGTGTGCCTGTTTTACCCATAGTATTTGCTTGATTTTATTATAGATTCATCAGGAAATCAAGCGTTTTTTGTTGTCTGAGGATACTTGCAAGCATGTAGCGATTCGCTTCAAGATTTTGTTTTTCTGCAGGTGTCTTTGCTTTCGCTATGGCTTCTTCTACCTCTTTTGGATCAACGGTAATTTTTTCTGTTTCTGAAATTTTTTGTAAGACAAATTCAAGCTTAATGTCATTTTCAGCACGTTTGGCATATTCTGCTCTGAGGTCCTCCGGAGAGCGTTTTGTACTTGCCAAATATTGGTCAAGGCTGAGTCCAAGTTTTTTAATATCTTCAAGTAATTGAGCAAGTAACCTATCTGCTTCCTGTTCGATCAAAATACCAGGTACCTGTACTTTTGCATGTTCAAGTACCGCTTTCATAATTTCATCCATGCTCGGTTTTTGTGCTTCTTTTCCTGGCACAATAATTTTACTTTTCGAGGTGATTTTTTGTACGTCTTCTTTGTATTTACCCAAGTCTACTTCGGGAAGCTCACAGGTAAACGCATGAAAAACCCAGTCCTCTCCCTCTTCAATTTTTTCGACATGAAGCTTAGGGTTCATAATCGGTTTAATATTTTCATCCTGGATAGCTTTTGTATAGGCCTGTGGAATAAGTTTTTTCAAGATTTCTTCGCGAACTTGATCGGGATTGAGATTACCTTCAACAAGTTTTGAGGGAGCTTTGCCTTTGCGGAATCCGGGAAGATTTGCATGTTGTGCAAGGTGTCCGACGACTTCGACACGCACTTTTGCAACGTCTTCTTTTGGAAGCGTGATTGTAACTTTAATGGTGCCGTCTTGTTGTCGTTCAATAATTGGTTTTGTCATAGTATTTTTAGTGCGGACGAAGGGACTTGAACCCCCATGAGTTACCCCACATGGTCCTAAACCATGCGCGTCTACCATTTCGCCACGTCCGCATTGTTCAGGGATTCTGCCGATCAATCCAACTGTACCCGTATTATACCTTATTTATCGTGTAATTTAAAGAGAAAGTGCGAGCGTGGTGCGTTCTCTTTTTTGTTCGAAGGCTTCAATATCATTCAGGAAGTATTGTACGCGTTCTGCCCATGTCGGACTTGCTGCATAGATTCTTCCGATTTCAGGAACCGTCGTTGCTTTCCATTTTGTCATATAATCTTCACGAAGCGCTTGTGAGACAACGGTGATTCCTTCATCCCATGATGCAAAGCGGCGGACGTTATCCCCATACACGCCATAACCCCATCCATTATATGAATTAACAGGAATACGTTGTCCAAAGGATGACTCAAGGCCTGAAATAGCAGCAACAAGTCTCCAATCAAGGTTATAGGTATCTGCTTGCATGACAAAGGTAGCTGCATGGTCAGCCAGTGGCGAACGCTTACTTGCAAGGTATTCATGGAGAATTTGTACACGGTTATCCTCTGCCTGTTCTAATAGTTCAGGAGGGTTGGCCATTGCAGCGGAAGAACCCGCCACATTTGCCTGTGCGTTTTGTGGAAAAGCCATCACGAAAAGCGTGATAAGCATACCAATGATTATTGTTGTTATTTTTTTCATATGTTGTTTTCTCTTGATTCGGAATAGTTCTTACTTATAACTTTCGTCATAAGCACGAATTATTTCGAATGTTTGAGGAAGAGAAATGAGGATATAGTAGTTTTCTGTCTTGAGGGTAAAAAAAATCCTTACGTATGTGTTTTGGGCACATACCTAAGGATCTAATTTAGTATTATAACGAATAACTATGGGTTTGTCAATACCCCAATCTAGACCAATTTAAGGCTAAGTTGTAGAAAATGTAAGAAAAATGGTTAAAAAAGGGTTATTTTATGAGGTAAGAAGTGAGAACGGTGTTTATTGAAAGATGAATGGTGCCCAAGAGAGGACTCGAACCTCCATGCCCTTGCGGGCACTGGCACCTGAAGCCAGCGCGTCTACCATTTCGCCACCTGGGCGTTTTTGCGAAGCAAAAACAACTAAGAACTTAAAACAATGAACTAAGAATGTTTCTTGTTCTTAGTTTGCTATTCCAAGTTTTCCGTTGTGCCGAAGGCACGTGTGCGGACGAGAGGACTTGAACCTCCAAGCCTTACGGCACAGCCACCTCAAGACTGCGCGTCTACCATTTCGCCACGTCCGCGTATAACTTAATTCCGGTTTCCCTACTTTTACCACTTTTGTAGTTCTTTGCCTTCGGCTCGTCTACTCCTCTTCGAGGATCTTCGCTTCGCTCGACATGTCACCACATCTGCATTTAAAAGTTTTGGTGCATATTATTGTATCAAACGGAGGATATATTGACAATGAGGCGATAGTTTGACACTATAGAAAAGGCATGAGAAAGTTACTTCTTAGCATTGCTTTCTTTGGAATTGTACTTACAGGGTTTGTCTTTTCATTGATTATTTCACTCGCATTTTATCATTCTGCTGATGCAACCCTTGCGACGAAAAAGAACAATGTCGCTTATGCGGCGCTTCCAACCAATGAAAATGTGTTTTCGGCAGAAATCATTGTGGCAGACGGCCGGACAGAACGTATCCGTCAGTTTTTTGCCGAATATAATTCACCACTTGAGCCCTATGCGGAAGATGTCATCAAAGCAGCGGATGAATATGGCTTGGACTACCGTCTTATTCCAGCAATCGCGATGCAGGAGTCAAATCTTTGCAAAAAGATACCGAAAAATTCCTATAATTGCTGGGGATATGGTATTTACGGAGGAAAAGTCCTCAGGTTTAGTGATTATAAAGAAGGAATTTATACGGTAAGTAAAAGTCTTGGTACAAAGTATAAAGCATTAGGATTGCATAGCCCTGACGAGATTGAAAATACATATACTCCTCCAAGTGAAGGAAGTTGGGCCAATGGAGTAAATCATTTTATGGAAGAATTGCAATAACTATCTCCACGTGGATAAAATAACTGAGTTGATTGCCATTACCAGTAAGAAGTAACTACTATTTAACCACCAGAATTTCCAACTAAGCCGCTGATAGAGTGTATTGCCAACTGTCGTGGCGGCTGTGAGACCAAGCCATAAGACTAGGCCTATCCACAAACCGTGTGCTGCTGTAGAAGGGTTGAGTGAATTGATAATAAGTGCAAGCGTTAGTGTCTGAACGAGTGCCGCGGCGGCGACAAAACTTATTGCCTTCGTTGCTTCTTTTTCTGGTATTTTCATATGATCAATGCCGCTCAACTTTGCCCATTGTTTTCCAAATCCTGCCGGTGAATACCAGAAAGCACCAACAATAATATTGATAAGCCACGTCACTCCTAATGCCCAATAATTAAGTCCGGAGAATTCAAGCATAGTTTTAGCCTAAAATATCTCACTTTATCTGTCAAGGTACAAAAGTGTTATACTAAAAAGTAATGAATAACGATATTCAGGCGTATAATAATGTACAGACAGGTGAGGATAAAACGATTTGTGAATTGTTAGCAAAAGAAATTGATCGTCATTTATCTGAGGCAGAAAGTAAAATATGGCATGGTTCCCCTGTCTGGTTTTTAGAAGGTAATCCGATTGTTGGATATCATAAGTTAAAAGATTGTGTTCGATTGCTTTTTTGGAGCGGTCAATCCTTTGATGAAAAAGGTCTAAAACCAGAAGGCAGTTTTAAAGCTGCTGAAGCTCGCTACACACGTGTTGACCAAATTAATACCAACGATCTTAAGCGGTGGATTGAAAAGGCTAGGAATATTCAGTGGGACTATAAAAATATCGTCAAACGTCGCGGTGTTCTGGAAAGATTGAAGTAGTTCTTCACGAATGAGCGTGTTTGTGTTTTCGAGAATTTTTTGAATACCACAGAAAAAGGATACTTAAGAGAATCGCTGATCCTACGCTTATCATAAGGCCTATTTTTGCGGAATCAGGTTGATATCGAAAAATGACTGTATGTTCCCCTTTTGGTAGTACGATTGTTCTGAAGGTGTAGTTTGCACGGTAGACAGGGGTTTGGTTGCCATCAATATACGCGTTCCAGCCAGGGTAATAATTATCAAGCAAGACAAGGAGACTGTCTGTTGATGTGGTTGTGTTGATTGTGACGCTATTTTCTGCAAGAGTTTCAATACGGATTGTGCTGGTGAGTTGTTCTTTTGTCGAGTGATAAGGGATATTTTTTTCCACAAGGACTGTCTTTTTTGGATCAAACGTATCACTAAAGAGTGTTTCTAGTATGGTATCATCGTTGTTTTTGACCAACACGTCTTGTACGACAAAGGCTCTTGAGAGTGCACGTTCATTTTTTGTGATATATCGAAAATTATCCTGCCAAATGATCTCTCCGGCCGCCGGTGGTGTGCCTGGATAGATAAAATATGAGACATTGAGCAGATTAAAGAGTCTCTCCCGACGTTTTTCATCTTTAGAAGGTAAGGTAAGATCGTTTCTGATCATTGCGTCACTGCGCAAAACAGTATTTTCAAGCGTTCCATAGTTCCCATACGCAGTTAGTTCTCCGTACCTTTTAATATACAGCGGATGGTAGTATTGCGGACCATAGAACCTGAAGAATGTGGCGAGATTGGTTGAAATTGTTGCCTCACCAAAACCAAAAACACGTCCATCTTGTGTTTGTGTTTGAAGTTCGTGAATGAATGGAGAGACAGGAAGAAAGTGAGCTTTTGTGGTAAATGGGAAGAATTTTTGTGCGTTGTACCAGCCAATGCCAAAGACAAGTACAATGAGAAGGATTGCTGTCATTTTCCCGGCGATGCTTTTGAAGAAGAGCGGTATCAGAAAAAATCCTGCTAATCCGATGCTCAATATTCCAGATTCAAGCAACGTATTTCTAAACGCAACGGTAAAGCAGTCTTTTAGAAACCCGGTATCACATTGAAATCCTGTTGTATGCAAATAGGTCGTCACGCCGATAATACTTGTCAGAATGAGAAGAAATGGGAGAGCGGTAAGTAATTTTTTAAGCAGGGTCAGTTTGGTATTTATTACATAGTTTACTCCCCCACCCGCGAGGATCGCGATTGCAAAAGTAGTCAGAAGAAAAATTCGTGATGGCGGATCTGTTGAGATAATTGGAATTGGCAAGGTGAGAATAAAGTGCGAAATTGGTGATTTGACTGCCATAAGGATGGTGATCACAATCGTTGCCGTAAAAATATGTTTTACCACAGCATATGCGGTTTTTTTGACAAAAAAGATAAAGAGGTAGGCAAAAAAGCACGGGATAAGCCCAATTGCTGCAACAGTCTGTACATAGTCTGTCTGACCCCAAAAATTATATGTTGCTGCATTGCCGAAGTAATTTGAAATGCCGATTGAAATCAGGTGTTGCACCGGCACGAGGAATTTGTCAATATAATCTGATGACTCACGGTTCAAATTGGCATAGTGAAGTAATTCTACGGTTGGCAATATCTGAATTGCAGAGAGAGCAATGCCTAAGAAAGAAAAGATTGCAAGTACGAGCATAAGCAGCAATTTTTGTTTCACTGTTTTTTTCAGCGTTATAAGACGAGCAAGAAAGTAGAGACCAGTGAATAAGAGAATATAAAATGTGATTGGTGGTTGTGTAGAGGTCAGCAGAATAAAAAATACCACAGGGACAAGAAAAACAAGTTTTGTTCGTGGATTGGTAAGGTATTTTTCAACGATCAGCAATAAAAGTGGTAATGCTGCCATGGCGAAGCCATAAATGGCAAAACTGACCCGAACAATAGCAAAATCGGAAAGCATGTATGCAACAGCAGCAAAAATAGCTGCCAATGGATGAAACGAGAGAGATCGTGTATACAGATAGGTGAAAAATCCAATCAGCAGAAATTGGAGAAATAGCGTGATATTCCACGTAATTTCATCAGGAAAGAAAAAATACAGCACATTGGTCGGATCAATAAGGCCGCTATTGAGTGTCGCAAGAAGCGGCATGCCTGCTCCATTATAGGGGTTCCAGAGGGGCAACTCTCCCTGTTTGATCATGGAAACAGCAAGCGTTTGAAATGGGAAAATATGTCGGAATACATCATCATTGACCGGTTTGTGCGGGATGAGGATTGTGCCATCGCTGATATTTTCTGATTTATAGGGTTCAAACCATGCCATCAGATAGTCACCAGGGAAAAGGAACATGCCTTTGACAAGCATTTGCCAGAGAAGAATACTTGTCAGGAAGAAAAATAATAAGGCAGAGAAAAATAGTTCTTTTTTTTGCATGAAAAAGTACTTTTATTATAGAGAAATGTTTTATAGTATGAAAAGGAGTAAAATGGTTTTTTTAATTTTTTTTATCTTTTTGTGGTGCAATTAATATTTTATCAACACGATTACCATCCATATCTATTATTTCAAAACGGAAATTTTCAAAGATAAAATTATCTCCTGTTTGTGGAATATGACCAAGTCTCTGCATCACAAAACCGCCTATGGTATGAAAGAGCCCTGATTTTTCATCAGGAATCCTCTTGATATGAAAATACTCTTTAAATTCGTCAGTTGACACCAGTCCATCAACAAGCCAGCTTCCATCCTCCCGTTTGGTTATTTCATGCTCTTCAAGTTCATTAATCGTTGGAATATCTCCGACAATAGCTTCAAGAATATCTGTCAGAGATAACAGTCCTTGGACGTTGCCATATTCGTCAATAACAAGTGCCATATGAATACCTGACTTTTTAAAGAGTTCCAATACTTTCAGAGCAGCCATGCTCTCAGGGATAAAAAGCGGCTTATGGATAAATTTTTGCAATTCTATTTTTTCTTCGAGGAGAAAATTAGTCAGCATATCCTCGGATCTGACAACACCAATTACCTTGTCCAGATTGTCACGGCAGACGGGAAAATTTGCGTGAGGATTTTTGGCAATTTTATTGCGTATTGTTTTGTATGAACTATCGAGGGTGAGCCAAATAATTTCTTTTCGTGGCGTCATCAAAGAGTTTACTTTTTTATCGCTTAATTTCAGTGTTCGTTCAACGATATCTTTTTCAGCAATTTCAAATACTCCAGTTTGTGTTCCCTCCCGAAGGAGAATTTTTACTTCCTCATCAGTAACCGTTGGTTCTGTTGATGCTTTAAGGCCCAAAATTCGAAAGACAAATTCAGTTGAGATGCTCAGAAGTGATACCAACGGATGACTGATTTTTGAAAGTTTATCCATGGGTCGTGCAACAAGTATTGCAATTTTTTCTGGGTTGTTTAGTGCGATTCGTTTCGGTACAAGCTCTCCGAGAATTAGAGAAAAGTATGTGATAACAGATACCACAATTCCGAGAGCTAGTGCTTCACTATATGGAGCAATAACGGAAATGGTCATAAATTGTTTTGCAAGGGATTCGGCAATGGTTACACCTCCGAATGCACCGGCAAAAATACCAATAAGGGTTATCCCAATCTGAACTGTTGAAAGAAATCTGTTTGGTGATTGTGCAAGTTCCAGAGCAGCTTGAGCCTTTTTATTGCCTTGATTTGCTTGCTGTTTGAGTCGAGATTTTCTTGCCGAAACAATAGCAATTTCCGCCATTGCAAAAAGACCATTCAGGAGAATAAGGAGAAGAACGATAAGAATTTCCATTCGTACTAACTGATTATATCAGTTTTTGACTTCTATAGCTCACACATAGTTTCATTGAAAAGTTTAGTAAATCAAAAGAACAGTAAGGATAGGACACCGTTATTTAGGTCTGTTGCGAAACTGATCGAGAGCTTTGAAGGGCAGAAAAATACTTCTTCTGTGAACTCTGTGCCGAGAGCGTGAGTCGAACACGCATCTGATGTTCTTCAGACACCCGCCGTGACCACCTTGGCTATCTCGGCATGTTGATGGTTGGTTAATTGTACAAAAATTATTAGGAGAAAACAACCGTGAAATAAAATTTTTACACTCCTTGATTGATAATAGGTGTGTTGCCTGTATCTCCTGGAATCTGCTGTTTGCCGCGAGCTCGTTTGATTAGCTCATCCCGAAGTCGTTCGGCAACTTCAGGAGAAAGCCCCGGAAGTCTTCCTTCTGTCCTAGTACCGCCACTTATGCCGGCCGTTTGAATATTTAGATCGGAAATGCCGAATATTCTGTCCAGAGGACCTTTATAAATATCAACATTTTGAATTTTCTCATAAGGAATAGTGACATACTTTTTCCATATAACCCCGTGTTCTTGTCTAAAGCCGTCATCACGTAATTCATATTTATAAAAATACCAAGTTAAATGAGCCCAGATGAAATTAAGGAAAAGAGCGAGTAGGATAAAAATCCACCAATCCATTAATACAGGGATCCGGTCAAGTATAGAATTTTCTTTTTGGCCCTCTACGAGGGTAGCAACTATAGAATACGTTCCAAAGAAAAAAGGTCCGAAGACAATGAAGAGAAAAATGAACAGAAAGATGAATCCGAACGAACTGTTTATAAAATAGAGCCAGACATATTTGGGATCAAGGTGCTTCACACAGTTTATAGTAAATGAAAGCAAAAGAGATTGTCAACGTAATAAATTATTCGTTAGAGACCCTGTTGTTTGCCACGGGCGCGTTTGATCAATTCATCTCGTAATTGTTCTGCAACTTGCGGAGAAAGACCCGGAAGTCTTCCTTCAGCGCCACCACCATAGCTTCCTACCGTTGAGCTCATACCTGCTGTTTGGATATTGAGATCTGAAAGCCCAAAAATTCTGGCGAGCAGTCCTCGATAGATATCAACATTTTGGATGCGCTCATATGGAATCGTGACATACTTTTTCCAGATAACTCCGTGCTCTTTTCGAAATCCGTCTTCGCGCAATTCATAGCGATAATATTTATAAGTTAATTTTGCCCAGAAGAAATTGAGAATGAGAATGATTGCAAGGATAAAAAAGATAAAGGTAAAACCTGACCCGATAACAAATGACGTATTTTCTGTTTGGTCACCCATGGTATAGAAAGAAGGGATAAGAAAAATTGGGAGAAAGAAAAAGAACAAGAAAGGGAATAAAATAAGCAGCCCTAATGACGAACTAACAAAATAAAGCCAGACAAATTTCGGATCAAGTTGCTTCATTGATTCTCTTCCAGTCTATGCTATGAGAATATTCGTTGTCAATGTTTTTGTTATCGGGAAGTAACTTGTGCGAGCATTCTTCGTGCAATTTTTTCTGCTCCGTGTAATCCGGTAGTTCTTGCTACTCTATTTGAATGTTCATAAAAACGTTGGATATGTCTTCCATCTTCACTAAACAGTTTCTGTATTTTCTCTCCAAAGGTTCCTTCTTGGGTATCAATTAAACGTTGAGCAATGAGCCATGCCTTATTTGTCTCCATTTTTCTATTGCCCGGTATCGGATCAAGTACTTCTCCCGGAATGGCTGCAAACCATCCGACATATTCTGCCGGAGGTGCGATTAAATAGTCAGCACGACCTGCCATAGTGAATTTTTTCCTTACTGCAGTGTCCGGATTTTTATTCCAAAAGAGTTGCACTCCGGTTTGAGAATGAGGATCATATGTTGTAGTTACTTTCGGGTTAAGATGCTGCTTTGTTGCTTCTCGTGCTATTTTTTGTGCTTGTTTTCTCCCCGTAAATAAATAAACATCAAGTTGTGCTTTCCCTTCTCGGATCCATGTATTAATACGTTCATCACCTAAGAGGGTACGTAGTTCGTTCATATGTGCTAATTGTCCGGTCATCATAAAGGTAATTCGTAGTGGTTTGTCTGTGGTTGGTTCTTTTTGAGAAAACATAGAAATTCTTTCTCTTTGCCGGCGAGAATCAAGAAGTTCTTGCGGGAGAATGTGTCCTGTTTCAAGAAGTTGATTTCTCTTTTGACCCAGGCCAACGTAGGCATTGGCTACTTCATGTGTTGGGGCAAAAATAAAGGTACTTGCATCAACGGCATAGTGCTCCGGAGCCCGCGCATCCATCTCAGCAAAATTTCTTCTTCGTGGAAATCTCTCTGTCGCCTTTCCATACATGCCATGCATCGTGAGGAAGGGATCATCGATAAGCGCAAGTGCTTCATGGAGTTCTTTGTTGAAGAAAGAAAGTATTTTCTTGCCTATTGCTGTTTCGCTTCTGGATTGACTAAATATTCTTCCAACGACCTCATATTTTCCGGCAAAATCATAAAATTTTCTGACAGCGTACCATTTAAGTTGAGTAGATCTTTTTCCTTTTGATGGGTCAAGGCGAACAATATCAATACTTCTTGTATTAATGAGCGGATTGGTTAATTGTTGTTCAATAGCAAGAAGTCCTGTTAACTTACCCTGTCCGACTCCCGGTTGCCCCAAGAAGATAGTATCCCTGCCTTGCTGTCGTAATACTTCTCTTCGTAGTCCCATAGGAGTGTATTATACATGAATGTGGCAGGATGAGTAAGCGGGTGGGCACTAAGGGACTTGAACCCCTGACACCCTGTGTGTAAAACAGGTGCTCTAGCCAACTGAGCTAAGTGCCCGTAGACCACATTATAAATCAAATATCCAATAATTACCAATATCAAATAACAAATGTCCAATTATTGTTTTGTTTGGTTTTTTGCTTTATAATTTGTCATTGGATATTTGACATTGGATATTTTCATTCGTTTGGAGCTTCACCGTAGATGGTGATGAGGGTACCAGGATTGTCCTCTGTGGGGTAGGTTGTCCCCTGTGCAGAGGGATTGGTCCAAGAGAAGAGTTTTTCTGCATCATCAATGCGTAGATTCACACAGCCATGACTCATCGGATGGCCGAAGTTGTTGTGCCAGTAGGCGCCGTGAAGTGCGTAACCACGGGCTTTTGGAATAGCATCATTATAAAAGAACATGGTGTATGGTACGTTTGGTAAGTTGTAATAGGTTGCGCCGCTGCCGCCGCTCATACGGGTATAGCGAAGCCATATCCAGATACGAAAGTTCCCTGTGGGTGTTCTCCCCCATTTTCCTGTGGAGACATCAAATTCAAACACACGTTTGTCTCCTTCATATGCAAAGAGTTTCTGATTGGTAAGATCCACATAAATCCGTTTGTTGTCAGGGTTTGTCTCTGCAAGGACTGCTTGTGGCTGTGTAAAGGCAAGGAATGGATTTGTAGAAGGAAGTGGCGAGGTTATCTCACGTCCCATAAAAATTCCCTGAGTATCGTCATTATACGTACCTGAAAGATCATTGATGCAGCTTTCTGAGTTGGCGCATGGAGGTGGTTGGTGTACCTGGATCTGGAGATAGGTAAAGCCAAAAACGAAGAGAAGAAATGAGCTCACGATGATAAAAGTTAGCCTCAAGGCGTGCATATGCCAGTGTGAAGGTTCTTTTTTTGCTTTCTTAGGCATACATTCAGCGTAAAAGAATACCTGACAAAAGTCAATATCATTCTTTGCGTGGACGGGATGTTAAGCTGACAAAGACTTGACAAAAGTCCTATAATATGATACAATCACCTCTGTTAAGTCTGCGAAATGCAGACTTATATTTTTTATATGAAGCAAAAAATTCTTATTGGTTTTCTTCTTTTGATATCTCTTTTTGCATTGCAGCAGCCTGCACCTTTTTTTCCGGTTCAAGAGGCGTATTCGTCAAATGAAACACGTCTTGCAACGCATGAAATGTCTCTTGAGACTCGCTATGCCAATCCGGCGATTAATGACGTCTTTAAGGACAATATTTTGTTGACTCTTTCTTATATGTCTGGTCGGGTAAAGACTGCCTCTGATATTCATTGGGATGACGTCCGTGCAGAGCGACAATATGAACTTGTTTT
>DATIGJ010000174.1:0-5767 GCA_035454765.1 Patescibacteria group bacterium | reverse complement strand
TGCTTCGGAAATATTCCCTTAAAGCACTTGCTGGACAATCACCAGAGCTATTGCGTCGTTTTCCGGGGATTGGCAAAGTAAAAACGGCAAGAATTCTCGCTGCATTAGAGCTTGGAGCGCGAGTCTACCTACCTTCAAACTTGACAAAGATTACTATCAGGTCTACACAAGATGCAGTCCAACAGCTTCGGGAGATAGTCAATAAACAGCAGGAATATTTGTTGGTTTTTTATCTGAACGCGCGCTATGAGTTGCTTCAAAAGGAAATTGTGGGACAGGGGAGCCTGAATCATATGATGATAACTGCCAAAGAAATTTTTGCGCCGGCGGTTGCAAGTCCGTGCGCGATGATTATTGTTGCCCATAATCATCCCTCAGGTGATCCGACACCATCAGATGATGATATAGCGTTTACCAAACGTATTCACGAGGCTGGAGAGGTGATGGGAATTCCGATGCTTGATCATCTCATTGTGTCAGCAACAGGCTATTTTTCTTTCAGAGATAATAAACGCGGGTAATTATTTATTGCTGGTAAGGGTAGAGAGCATGAGGTTGAACATGGACAGCGCTTCGGTTTTTGCCCGCAAAATCAACAAATTGTTTGTTCTCGGCAAAATGACAGCGGTTGATTGTTTGCCATTAGAGTCCTGAAAAAATTGTTTGGTTCCCGTTATGCCAGCAGCGGTGATTGCACTGGAAGAGGATCCCAATGCGAGTTGTTCTTGATAGGTGCGTGTACTGATAGTAACAGTAATCAGTCGTGCGCCTGATGATGCAGAAGGGGGAATAAAAGCGATGTAGCTTGGTACTTTTGGTTCAAGTTGCCCCAGATTCTGTACAGTCCAGTCAGGAGGATATTTAATTGTGTAGCCGTAGAGAGAATTGGTATATGTTTTCCATGCTGTTGCCGGAAGTGGTGTGGGGAGAGCTGTCGGAGTCGCTTCAAGGGGCATCTGTTGGTTGATTTGTTTCGGTGTAGGTGAGAGAGGAAGAATCGTTTGTGTATCTGTCTTTTCATCTGTTGCCGGTGCGAAAAGAGCTTGTCTTAAAGGTGAGATAAAGTAAACCCCCGTACCAATAAGCAAAAAGAAAGCGACACAACCGATGATAATAACCATCTTATGGTCTTTAATTTTTTGCCAGAATGGTTTTGGCTTCGGTGGTAATGGTGCTTGTGGGGGCAACGTTTGAAATTCCTGTACCATATGTTCTATCGTAGCATATCTTTGTCTCTTGACAGTAATTGATTGAATACAATACCATAAGTATATGGCTGAAGGACAATCAGATCAAGGGGGTCAGGATAACCAAGCTGCATTTCGAGATTCGATCATACCTATGGCTGAGAGGGGGATAACGACTGCAGAATTAGCAGCTGCAAGAGAGATGCTTGGTAAACGATCTGGTGGATCACGTACTCCACTATCAAAAACACAGCCACCGGCACGTGAACAAAAATAATTTTCTTGCTGGTTAAGCAAAGAACGAAAAAAGCTCCCATTGGGAGCTTTACATTTTGATGTTGCGGGGCTAGGAGTTGAACCTAGCCTGTAAGATTATGAGCCTCACGTGCACCGTACACTACCCCGCGCATTGAAGCATAAGTATACCATTTGCGTTCATTGAGGTCAAATTGGTATACTATACGCACGCAAAAAGAGCCAGGGTAGCTCCCTCCGTCGCTCTCATTACATTTCGAGCTTTGGTGGGCAAGAGGTTTGTTCATGGAGAACTTGCTTGCTCTTCGAAGCTCAAATATAATTGGAACGTAGGAGAGCCAGGGTAGCTCAGATGGTTAGAGCACAGCATTCATAACGCTGAGGTCGTGGGTTCGATCCCCACCCCTGGTACTGAGAAAGAGTAAAAAGTAAAGAGCAAAAATGACTACAGAGCCACAAAGCAGGTTTATTTTTTCAGGCCATACGTGGAATCCAGAAAAGAGGATGGCCTCATTTTCGTACAACATATCATATAAAGGCGAAGCGTTTGATTTTACGGAAACACTGACGTTTCCAACAGATCGAGGCCTAAGCGATGTCCCGGAAGCATTATTTAATACTATTCTTGATAATCTTTCACTTGTGCTGGGAATTAGTTATTATAAGTTATTTTTACCCAAAGAGATTATTTTAGAAAATATTGTTTTAAACAAGGAACAGGCGGAATTCTGGAATACTGTCTACACGAAAGGTCTTGGGGAATTTTTTTATCAAAATCAACTTGATTTTCGGGGATTGATTTCGTTTCCTGTTTCAACTTATGGCTCGAAACCGCTTGCTTTTCCGAGACAAAATCGATCTTTGGTCGGGATCGGGGGAGGGAAAGACTCGATTGTTACTGGTGAACTGCTGAAACAGCAAAAAAAGTCATTTACCAGTTTTGTCGTCAATCAGCATCTTATCCGTGATGAGGTGATCTCGTTGCTTGGCGGCGAGTCTCTTGTCGTACGGCGAGAATTAGATCCGTTGCTTTTTACCCTTAATAAACGGAACGATACATATAATGGACATATTCCTGTTTCTGCACAGTATGCGTTTATAGGGGTATTACTCGGCGCGTTATACGATTATCGTTTCGTTATCGTTTCTAATGAACAGAGTTCAAATTATGGCAATGTGGAGTATCATGGGATCGAAATCAATCATCAATGGAGTAAATCTTTTGAGTTTGAGCAATTATTCCAAAATTATGTCAGAACATTTATTACGCCTGATATTACGTACTTTTCTTTTCTTCGTCCATTAACGGAGCTTGCTATTGCAAAAGAGTTTGTTAATTACCCGCAGTATTTTACCCATTTTTCAAGTTGTAATCGAAATTTCAGGATTGACGGGAGTGGGAATATGAAGCGATGGTGCGGAGAATGCGCCAAATGCGCGTTTGCTTTTGTCATGCTTGCTGCATTTTTGTCAAAAGAGGATATACTTACTATTTTTGGTGAAGATTTTTTTGCAAAAGAAACATTACTTCGGATCTATCAGGAATTGCTTGGCGTGGTAAATATCAAGCCGTTTGATTGTGTTGGAACACCAGATGAAGTAATCGTAGCATTTTATCTCGCGTCAAAAAAAGGTAAGTATCAGGATACTCGTGCGATGCAGTTTTTTGAGCAAGATGTATTATCAAAGGTTGCAGATATTGATGCATTGCAACAGCACGTATTTGCACAGTCATCAGAACATGCAATTCCGGAGGAGTTTTTAGGAATAAACAAATAATCCAATAAGCAAATAACCCAATCAATGCCCCAATGCAAAATATTTTTCATTGGTTTATTTATCATTGATTTGTTTATTGGGTTATTGGTAGTATTGGGTTATTCATAAGGCTATGAAACTTGGTGATTTAAAGAAATATAAAAAGGTTCTTATTCTTGGCTACGGCGTTGAAGGGAAGGCAGTTGAGGCATTCCTGAAGAAGTATTGTCCAGAGGTGGTTATTGGTATTGCGGATAAAAAAGATGGCGATGACTATCTCAACAAACAGAAGGACTATGATCTGGCAATAAAATCTCCAGGTATTCATCCGAAATTGGTCACGATTCCATACACGACAGGAACAAATATCTTTTTTCATAATTTTGCAGGAAAAGTTATCGGTGTGACAGGAACCAAAGGAAAAAGTACGACATCAACCTTGATTTACGAAATGTTGAAAAAGGCAGGGAAAAACGTTCAGTTAGGTGGTAATATCGGGAGGCCTGCGCTTGAAGTTTTGGATATGTTTCTTGATCAGGAAGAATTAGAGAAAAACGGAGCGCAATGGGCAGTGCTTGAACTCTCAAGTTTTCAACTACAGGATATTACAGCAAGTCCGCATATAGCTGTTGTCTTAATGATTGGCGAAGAGCATCTGGATTATCATGCGGATGTTGTGGAATATGTGGAAGCGAAACGAAATATCCTTCGTTTTCAGATAGCAGATGATTTTGCCATAATTAATCGGGATTATCCAGCAAGTAACGAATCTGATGTTTTGACTGACGGGCAGGTGTTTTATGTTTCCCGTGAGCGTGAGACAGTGGATGGATGCTATGCGTTTGGTCAGAGTATCTGGATCAATCGGAGAGGAAATATTGAGGAAATTATTAAGGTACAGGATATACGCTTGCTTGGTAAACATAATCGTGAAAATGCGTGTGCTGCCACGATGGCTGCAAAATTAGCAGGCGTTGCCAAAGACGATATTGCTGCTGTTTTAAAAGCATTTTCCGGATTACCACATCGTCTGGAATACGTTGGCGAGAAATACGGCATTCGGTTCTACAATGATTCATTATCAACGATTCCTGATGCCGCGATTGAAGGAATTGATGCGTTTGATGATCAGGTAGAGACGCTTATTGCCGGTGGCTATGATCGAGGTCTTAATTATGCACAGTTTGGTGAGTTTTTGGTGAAAAGTTCTGTCCGGACGCTGATTCTTTTTCCACCCTCTGGAGAGCGAATTTGGGAAGCTGTTATCAAAGCAGGAGGAAAAGAAACGATCAAACGATTGGATGTTACCACCATGAGTCAGGCGGTGCTCTTTGCCTCCGAAGAGACATCCGCAGGAAAAATTTGTCTCTTATCTCCGGGAGCAGCAAGTTTTGGAACGTTTAAAGACTATAAAGATAGGGGAGAACAATTCAAAGCGCAGGTTCTTGCGCTTGGGGTGGCATAGCCTCAGTATTTATGGTATACTCAGTCACACAATGGCAATAAACGGGAAAAAACCTCAAAACGGCAATAGTAATAAAAGAAAGACAGTCAAATTTCAAGGCAAATTTTCCTGGAAAAACGTTTTTCTCTACGGATTCCTTTTATTTTTTTCTCTCTTTGTTTTTTCTGCGTTAAGCGAACCGTATAGTTCCAATACCAAAACCTCACTTTCTCAGATTGTTGCATCCGTGAAAGAGGGAAATGTATCGGAAATTGTTGTATCAGGGGATAAGTTGACGGTTAGCTTGAAAGATGGCAGCAAGCTTGAAACGGTGAAAGAACCAGGAGCCGATGTCTATAGTTTATTTAAAAACGCTGGTGTATCGTTGGGAGAGGCAAAGGTTACGGTGAAAGATAATAGCGGTATGAATGCGTTTTTAAATATCTCATCTGCTGTTTTACCTGCATTATTATTATTAGGATTTTTCTATTTTATGTTTCGTCAGGCGCGCGGAACGCAGGAAAGCATTTTTTCTTTCGGACAGTCACGGGCAAAATTATTTAATAAGGACAATCCGAAGGTGACGTTTGAGAATGTCGCAGGGGTTGACGAGGCAAAACAGGAATTGACAGAAATCGTTGATTTTTTGAAAAACCCGACCAAATATAAAGCAATGGGTGCGCGTACGCCAAAGGGCGTATTGATGGTCGGACCAGCGGGAACTGGAAAAACGCTTTTGGCTCGTGCGACAGCAGGTGAAGCTGGGGTGTCATTTTTTTCAATGGCAGGTTCTGAATTTATGGAGATGCTTGTGGGTGTTGGTGCCTCCCGTGTCCGAGATTTGTTCAATACCGCCAAAAAAGCGCAACCTGCGATTATTTTTATTGATGAAATTGATGCAATCGGTCGTCAGAGAGGAGTGGGACTCATGGGTGGGCATGATGAGCGTGAGCAAACACTTAATCAAATTCTTGTTGAGATGGATGGGTTTACCCCAAATGAACATGTGATTGTGATGGCTGCGACGAACAGACCGGATGTTTTGGATCCGGCACTGGTTCGACCAGGTCGTTTTGACCGACGAGTGGTTCTTGAACTTCCTGATGTTGAGGGTCGAAAGAAA
>DATIGJ010000173.1:0-3976 GCA_035454765.1 Patescibacteria group bacterium | reverse complement strand
AATCATACAGGACATTCCGATGAAACGCATGGGCAAACCAGAAGAATATGGAGCACTTGTCGCTTTTCTTGCTTCAGAGCAGGCAGGATATATTACCGGCACGTCAATCCAAATTGACGGTGGCCGAATCCACTCGCTGTTGTAATACAACTTGACCAAATCATAAATCAGAGGTATACTGATAACAGACATGAAACATTTCAAACTTCTTAACCTTGCACTCCTTACCGCTTAAAGCGGGGAGGTTTGTTTGGTTAAGAAATTACAAACAAGACCCCCGCTCAGCGGGGTTTTTTATTGTTTAAAACAAAAACTATGAAAAACAATAAAGTTTTTATTTTTGACACAACACTCAGAGATGGCGAGCAGGTACCAGGTTGTCAGCTTAACACGGTTGAAAAAATTGAAGTAGCAGAGATGCTTGATAGTCTGGGTGTTGATATTATTGAGGCTGGTTTTCCTATTTCAAGTCCAGGAGATCTGAAAGCAGTTCAAGAAGTAACCAAAGTCGTCAAACGACCGGTTATCACTGCGCTTTCTCGTGCAATCAAAGGAGACATTGATGCCGCAGCAGAATCTTTAAAATTTGCGAAGAATAAACGCATCCATACCTTTATCAGTAGCTCAGATATTCATATCATTCATCAATTCCGCTCCACACGCGAAAAAATCACCGAACAAGCAGTCGAGGCCGTAAAGTATGCAAAACAATTTACCGAGGATGTTGAATTTTCCGCAATGGACGCAGGACGAACCGAAAATGAATTTCTTGCATACTTTATTGAACAAGCAATCAAAGCTGGCGCAACAACCGTCAACATCCCTGATACCACCGGTTATTGTCTACCAAATGAATTTGGCGAAAAAATTAAATACTTGTTTGATCATGTCAAAGGTATTGAAGACGTCATCGTCTCGGTCCATTGTCATAATGATTTAGGTATGGCAACTGCCAACGCCATAGCAGCAGTCCAAAACGGAGCACGACAAGTCGAAGTGACAATTAACGGCATCGGCGAACGGGCAGGAAATACCGCACTTGAAGAAGCAGTCATGATCTTAAAAACTCGAAAAGATCTTGGAGTGACAACGGATATTGATACCACAAAAATTTCTCCTGCAAGCAGACTTATCTCACGACTTATGCGGATGCCCGTACAAGCGAATAAAGCAATCGTTGGACGCAATGCTTTTGCCCATTCTTCCGGTATTCACCAAAATGGTGTACTGAAAAACCGATTTACCTATGAAATTATGAACCCCGAAGATGTCGGTATCAAGGACTCATCACTTGCCTTAACAGCACGAAGTGGCCGTGCCGCACTCAAACATCACCTTGAAAGACTTGGCTATGAAACAACGCAAGAACAACTTGATGAAATCTATACAAAATTCTTAACCCTTGCTGATAAGAAAAAAGATATCAATGATGATGATCTCCGCGTTTTAATGGGAGATAAAGCAAATGGAGCTGGCGCAAAACTGAAAGCAATAGAGATAACAACAGGTACCACAAAAACTCCATCAGCAGTAGTGACACTTATGGTAAATGGTGAAGAACAAGAAGCATCAGCAACCGGTGACGGTCCAATTAACGCAGCATTTAATGCAATAGATACCATCACCAAGAAAAAAGTAAAGCTTGAAGAATATCTTGTTCAAGCAATAACCGGAGGCAGTGACGATATCGGAAAAGTCCATGTACAAATAGGCTATAATGATAACGTCTATTACGGTTTTGGTGCTGATACAGACATTATTGTCGCTTCAGTCAAAGCCTACCTGGATGCACTGAATAAAATATAATTGATGAAACGATTTGTCGCAGTATTAAATAAAAAAGTTGAAACGGGCAGAATTATGAATGCACTCGCTCATATGGCAGTTGGCTTTTCTGCTTTATATCCAAACACAGAAGAATTATTATTTGCCTCATATTTTGATAAAGACGGTAATGATCATCCAAGCATTTCAGATCACCCATTTATTGTTTTAGCAGCGGATAATTCCAATCAAATTCGAACACTTCGAAACGCACTCAAAGAAAAGCATATTGTGTTTAATGATTTTACGAACGCCATGGTCGAAGGAACAGCAGAAGAGCAACGAGAGAGAAGTCGACAAACTCCAGAATTGGAATTAGAATATTATGGTATCTGCTTTTTTGGCGAAGAAAACGAATTACGAGAGTTAACAAAACGTTTTTCACTCTGGAAATAATATGACAAATAAACCAAAAACACTCTTTGAAAAAGTATGTCCCGCGAAACGGGATCCCGCTCCGCGGGAGGAAAAACTATGAAAAATCACCCTCAAACATTATTTGAGAAAGTTTGGAATGCACATATTGTTGCCCAACAAGAAAGTTATCCAGCAGTCTTCTATATTGATGCACATCTTATTCATGAGGTGACGAGTCCTCAAGCATTTAATGGATTGAGAACTCGCGGGATTCCTGTGTTTCGAACAAACAGAACCTGGGCGACAATGGATCATAACGTTCCGACCAAAGATCAGGACAAACCAATTCAGGAACCAATGTCACGAAAACAAGTTGCAATGCTTGCGCAAAATTGTGAAGAATTCGGTGTCACACTCTATGGATTAGGACATAAATGGCAAGGTATTGTCCACGTTATCGGACCAGAACTTGGAATTACGAAACCTGGTATGACGATTGTCTGTGGCGATTCACACACTTCAACACACGGAGCATTTGGTGCGATTGCGTTTGGTATCGGAACAAGCGAAGTAGAACAAGTACTGGCAACACAAACCATCCTACAATACAAACCAAAAACCATGAATATCAAGATTGACGGCACACTTGGTAAAGGCGTTACTTCCAAAGATATTATTCTCTATATTATTTCCAAAATTTCAGCAGCGGGCGGCACCGGCTATTTTGTCGAATACTCCGGATCAGCAATCAGATCACTCTCAATGGAAGCCCGCATGACTATTTGCAATATGAGTATCGAAATGGGAGCACGCGGCGGCATGATCGCGCCAGACGAAACAACCTATACATACATGAAGGGACGACAATTTGCGCCAAAAGGTGACGACTGGGACAAGGCAGTCGAGTACTGGAAAACCTTACCCTCAGACGAAGGAGCAGTCTATGATCGTGAACTTATTATCGATGCAGCAGATATTGAACCGATGATTACCTATGGCACCAATCCAGGAATGGGTATGAAAATTACCGATACCATTCCAACTGTCGAAAATTTTGCAGAAGAAAATCAAAAAAATAATTTCTTAAGTGCTATGGAATATATGGGTCTGACAGAGAAACAAGGGAAAAAATTGTTGGGTCACAAAGTGGATTATGTTTTCTTAGGTAGCTGCACCAATTCTCGTATTGAAGATTTCCGTCTCGAAGCAAGTATTATAAAAGGAAAAAAGAAACCCGATTGGCTCAACGTCTTTGTCGTTCCGGGATCTGCACAAGTTGCCAAACAATTACAAGATGAAGGACTTGATAAAATTTTCATTGAGGCAGGATTTGATATGCGGGGAGCAGGGTGTTCTGCATGTCTTGGTATGAATGAAGACAAGATACCCGCAGAAAAATATTGCGTTTCGACATCAAATAGAAATTTCCAAGGGAGACAGGGACCAGGTGCACGAACCTTTCTCGCAAGTCCGATCACAGCAGCAGCAGCAGCAATAACCGGATATGTCAGTGACGTAAGGGAGTTTATTTAAAATATGGAAAAGAAAAAATTAACAAAAATTGTTTCAACAGCGATACCACTCGATATCGAGAATGTCGATACGGATCAGATTATCCCTGCACGTTTTTTGAAAGCGATTGATCGCAATGGCTTCGGACAAAACGTTTTTAGAGATTGGCGGTTTGATCCTGAAGGCAATCCCAAGCCACACTTTATTTTGAACCAACCTGATTACAAAGGAGAAATTTTGCTCGCCGGATACAATTTTGGCTGCGGCTCCAGTCGTGAGCATG
>DATIGJ010000172.1:0-3383 GCA_035454765.1 Patescibacteria group bacterium | reverse complement strand
CAAGAAATAACCCCTCCAGAATAACCCAATAAGCAAATAAACAAATAACCCAATCAATGATTCAATACTGAATAATCTGTCATGCCGAACTCGTTTCATCAGCCCATATATTAATAACGAGTTTCCTCAGATAAGTTCAGGATGAGGATACATTGGTTTATTGGGTTATTGGTAGTATTGGGTTATTTTTTGGTGTCGCGCTTTGAGTTGCAAAGAACAGTTTCGTTCCATAGGTCGCTTTCAAAAGATTAGTATCTGTTTTGCCTCGAATCATGCTTTTTGGCAAAAAATATAAGGAAGTTTCTTTCCCTTGAAAGGCCGGATTTGGGATGAAAGAGATGAATGCAACAGTTCCTGTTGATCCTTCCGGTAGCGCAGTCCCAGAAATTGCATAGGAAATGCGTCCCTGCTGGTAATTGATAAGATTCATTCGTTCTGTTGCTGTCGTGAAGTAGGTGCCGGGCTTGATATCTATTGAGAGCAGTGCGTTCGGATCATACGCAATTTCAATTTGGATGGTGTCGGGCGGGTTGGCGTTGGTCTCCTGTTTTTCTATCAGGACAGCAATCGTATTTGTTTGATTGGGAAGTATAGCTGGTGAAACAGAAGAGAGTGTCAGAGAATAGCTTGTGTTGTCTGTAGGTGTGGGTGTTGCTGGCACAGCGATTAGCAGTTCAAGAGGAGAGGAAGTTTGATTGTGTGAATAGATAGCGTACACAAGAATTCCAAGTCCGGTCAGGAGGAATACAAAAAAGATAAGAAAGGCGTACAAAAGTTTTGACATACAGTTACTCTCCTAATTGGACAGTAATTTCGCGGATAAATAGATTGTAATCAATTTGATTTACGTGTCCATCGTCATTAAGATCGGTAAGTTTTGCCATAGTTTCATTGCAATTTGCTGGTGGTTCGAAGTCACTGTAGCAACCCATGATGCTGTTGTAATCAAGAATATTGATGAGGTTATCTCCATTTACGTCTCCTGCGACCAAAGTAATTGTCGGGAGCGTAACTTGAGTTAATGGAAGCGTATGCGTGAAGCCTGGAATCCTTTTGGTCAGGAAGCTCTCTGTTTTTAGTTTAAAGATGTAATCTCCTTCAGGAAGTGTTGTCTCTGCAGAGATGGTTCCTGTGAAGTTTCCTTTCGTATTGTCGTAGAGAAGCAGTGCTGTTTTAGTCGCTACCAAATCATTTTGTCCATTATAGATGGAGAGCGTGAAGGGGCGCGGTTGTGTTTGAGGAGACTTATTGCTCAAACTATGCGTTGTCGGATTGGTGTTATCACCGCTATTTCCAATACTGTGGAGGAATGCGGTAACAACAAATTCGTTTCCCTCTAAGGGATTCTCTATGGGAGAAATGGTCGAAGTAGGTGTATCTGTAAGCGTAGGGGGCGTTGTTTCGGTGTCAGGGGGCGTATCTGTTAGTGTGACTTCCGGTTCTGGTTCCGGTTCTGATTGTGAAGAGGCATGAATTGTTATATAAGCGGGCTGTGAAGAAGAAAGAACATTTTCTGCTGATTGATCATTTTCTCCGATGGAATATGCTTTTGTAAGCGATGAAAACGAAAGTTCTGTGGGATTGTTTTCAGTTGTTGGTGTGATTGTTTTGAAAGAGAATGTTCCTGCTTTTTTGGTTTCTGTAATGATCTTTGAAATATCTGTCCCTGCGGTCACAGTTATGGAGACAGTGCCATTCTTTATGATTGGACCTTCAACAGGAAGTGTTATATACGTATCAGGTGTGTAATACGGCGCGACTGGTTCAAGTTTGGTCGGGTCATAAGTAATTTGCATACGAAGTGTTGCTATAGCATTGTTTTGGGGATTTACCATGACGTCAACAAGCACGGGTTCTCCGACAGTTTTTTCAATGGAGTTATCATCTCCTGGTTGGGGAATAAGAGAAAGCGTTGTTCCGGTTGCTGCCTGAATTTTTGTGTTTTGCTGTTCTTTGGTAAGATAGATGGTAAGTGGAAGACCGACGAGAATAATCAATAATAGTCCCGCAAGGAGAATTTTTTTTATCATAGTATTTCTCCCTTAATCTCCGCCTTGTACGGATAATTCACGAAGGAATAAATTGTAGTCAAAGGCATTGACGTAGCCATTGTCATCAAGGTCAATATTAATCCGGGGTTCATGTGTTTTGCAGGGAGGCTTGTTGTATGCCGCATTCGAATTGGTTATGGGCAAGACGGTGAGTTCTCCGTATCCGCAGTCAAGAAATGCATTGTAATCAAGGATAGTCAGTACGTTATCATTGTTGGTGTCTCCCGATACCAACTCAATCGTTGGCATAGCTTTTGTTTGTCCACTGACGATTGAAATTATGCCTGGAAAGGCTTTTCGCAAATACCGGTCACTGGTAATTTTTATCGTATAACTGCCTGTTTGAAGTTCGGGAAAGGGAATAATACCGATAAATTTTCCTTGATGCGCATTAATTTCAGCAAGCGGTGGAAGGATACAGACCTCTTCATTAAATACTGGTTCCTCATCATCTTCGCTGATATAGACAATGCATCCTGTTTTGCTTGTGATCAATTCGTCATTAGCATTAAAAATTTCAACAAGGAGATTACGTTGTGGATGTTTTGGTTGTTTGTTGCTGAGGCTGCTGTTTGTTGGATTTGGCGTATCTCCAGCCATGCCTACACCATGAAGCAGGATAGAAAAAGAAAGTGCTGTTTCTCCTTGAACTTGCGTGATTGTGGGGCCTTCGGCTGCGGAAATTGATATTTCTGCAAAATTTGTATTTGAGAGAATATCTTCTGCTGATTGATCATTGGAACCAACAGAATATGCTTGCGTAGCATTGGTGAATTCGATTTTTGTCGGCATGTTTTCGGGGGTTGTGCCGATTGCTTTAAAAAGAAACGTGCCAATTTTTGCAGTGTTGGTCACTGCTTTTGTTGTGTCAGTACCAGAGGTAACTGCAATAGAAACAAGACCATTATTTGGAGGTGGAAATTCAATGATTTCGGTGATTCTTTGTGCGTTTGCAACAGGAGGGCTATAAGGTGTGTAATAGGGAGCGACTGGTTCGAGTTTTGTTGGATCATATTTTACTTGCATGCGAACCGTTGCTACAGCATTGCTCCCTGGATCTACTATGACATCCACAGGTACGGATTCTCCAACAGTTTTTTCAATGGAGCTATCATCTCCTGGCTGAGGAATAAGAGAAAGCGTTGTTGATTCTGCTGCGCGACTTCGTGGGTCTTGTTGTTGTTGCGTCAATGAAATGGTAACAGGAAGAGCAAGCGCAAGAAAAAGAAGACCGCCTAACAACAATTTCACTCGTGGTGAGAGCTTCATACATCTCTAGTGTATCGAACACACCGGTCATTGGTCAATAGTCATTGCCTTTTCGTTATTTTT
>DATIGJ010000171.1:0-6036 GCA_035454765.1 Patescibacteria group bacterium | reverse complement strand
ATTGCTCATTAAAGAATTCATATGAAATATGTTCTGATTGATTGAAATCAATCAAGATAAACTTAATGGGAGCGTTTGAAAAAAGTTCCTGTTGTAACAACATATCTTTAGAAAATTTTCTTGCAACACTAGTACCACCACTCAATGGAGGCCAAATACTAATCTGGCTTTCGGAAAGATGAAGAATCGTTTTAACCCATTGATTACAAATACTTTTATAGGTATTTTCTGTCAGTAAAATTTGCATAAAAAAAGAATTGTACCAAAATCTAGAAAAAAAATCACGTAATTATTTGACATTCTTTGTCAATTTCTTCATTTCCTCCCCGTCTAAAGTCACTCATCGCCCTTGATGAGCCATTGCAAAATCAATTCGTACTAGATATAATAAACTACATTCATGGCTAAACAACAATCCTCAGACTATTCAGCACAACAAATCCAAGTACTCGAAGGTTTAGAGCCAGTACGAAAACGCCCAGGCATGTATATTGGCTCAACCGACACCTATGGCCTCCATGAAGCGCTTCGTGAAATTATTGACAATAGCGTTGATGAGGCACTCGCTGGATTTGCCAAAAACGTCTGGATCATGCTCAACAAAGATGGCTCAGCAACAGTCGTTGACGATGGACGTGGAATCCCAACAGATATCCATCCAGTACATAAAACATCAGCATTGGAGCTGGTCATGACAAAATTACACGCCGGAGGAAAATTCGGTGGCAGTGCATATAAAATCTCCGGAGGGCTTCATGGTGTTGGTGCATCTGTTGTGAACGCGCTTTCTGATTGGCTTTGGGTTGAAGTACGACAAAACGGCAAAATCCACACTCAACGATATGAACGCGGTATTACAAAATCACCTGTTGAAGTGATCAAAACATCACAACTTAATCCCGCATACTACGGTCTTCCACCGAAAACAGGAACAACCGTTACTTTCTTCCCTGATAACTCCATCTTTCCCAATATTGTCTTTGAATTTGACATGATTAAAAAGCAAATCCGTGAACGCGCTTTCTTGTGTCCAAAATTATATTTCCACCTTGTCGATCTCCGTGGAGAACAAATAAAAGAACTCAACTACTACTTTGAAGGCGGTATTTCAGCACTCGTTGCAAAATTAAACGAGAACAAAGAAAAAATCCATGATGTTATCACAATTAAGAAACAAGAAGGCGATGTCGAAGTTGAAGTCGCACTCCAATACAATGACAGCTACTCGGAAACTGTCGAATCCTTTGTCAATGTTATCAATACTGTCAACGGCGGAACCCATCTCACAGGATTCAGAATGGCATTAACCCGCGCAATAAATAATTATGGAAAGAAAATTGGTGCTTTCAAAACAGAAGACGATTCAATCATCGGCGAAGACACCAGTGAAGGACTCACAGCAGTAGTTTTTATCAAAATGCCTCAGGATAAAATCCAATTTGAAGGCCAGACCAAAGGCAAACTCGGAAACTCTGAGATTCAGTCAATCGTCAACACTATCGTCAAAGAAGCGCTCCAAACCCACTTTGAAGAAAATCCGAGCGAAGGCAAAAAGATTCTTGAAAAAGTCTATCTTGCAGCAAAAGCTCGTCTTGCAGCAAAAGCAGCAAAAGAAGCAGTCATCAGAAAGGGAGCACTCGAAGGATCAACCTTACCAGGAAAGCTTGCAGACTGTCAGGAAAAGAATCCTGCAGTTTCAGAGCTTTACCTTGTTGAAGGAGACTCAGCAGGTGGAAGCGCAAAACAGGGGAGAGACCGAAAATTCCAGGCGATCTTACCTTTGAAAGGAAAGATTTTAAATACCGAACGAGCCCGTCTTGATAAAATGATCGAACATGAAGAAATCAAAAATCTTATTATCGCACTTGGCAGTGGAATAGCGGACACAACCAATATGGAAAAACTCCGCTATCACCGTATCATCATCATGACCGATGCCGATGTAGACGGTGAACATATTGAGACCCTGATTCTCACCTTCTTCTTTAGACATCTACCCGATATCATCAAAAATGGCTATCTCTATGTTGCAATCCCACCACTGTTTAAAGTACAAAAAGGGAAAGAAATTCGCTATGCCTACACTGAAGAAGAACGCGACACTGCTATGAAAGAACTAAAAACAGGGAATGCAAATATTACTGTCCAGCGCTATAAAGGTCTTGGAGAAATGAATCCTGAACAACTGTGGGAAACGACAATGAATCCTGCCAATCGTTTACTTAAGCAAATCCATATTGATGACGCAGAAGAAGCAGACGCAGTTTTTACTATGCTTATGGGATCAGAGGTTCCACCACGCAAACACTTTATCCAAACAAATGCTGTAACAGCTGAATTGGATATTTAAAAGTGGTAGGAGGTGAATAACGTATGGATTTGAATAAAATACAAGCTGGAAAAGATCCGAAAAATGGACAAGTCAACGTTTTTGTTGAGATTCCAAAAGATAGCAATATCAAATACGAACTCGACAAAGAATCTGGAGTCATCATGGTTGATCGTTTTCTCTATACCGCGATGAGTTATCCATTCAATTACGGATTTGTACCAAATACACTTGCAGAAGATGGCGATCCACTGGACATTATTGTTCTGAGTGAATACGCTGTGGCACCAGGGACAGTTATTCCCAGTGTCGTTATCGGCATGCTAGAGATGGAAGATGAAGAGGGGATTGACACAAAAGTGTTGGCAGTTCCCACTGTCAAAATTGACCCACTCTTTGGTACAATCACTGACATTACCGAAGTCGCAGAGGCGACAAAAAATAAACTTCGCCATTTCTTTGAAAATTACAAAACGCTTGAACCAGGTAAATGGGTCAAGCTCAAAGAATGGAAAGACAAAAAAGTCGCACTTGAAGCAGTTAAAAAAGCTCTCAAGTAAGAATAATTTGAATCAGGAATTAGGAATCTCGTTCTCTGATTCCTGATTCATTAT
This sequence comes from Patescibacteria group bacterium, assembly GCA_035454765.1. Lineage (GTDB taxonomy): Bacteria > Patescibacteriota > Microgenomatia > Levybacterales > UBA12049 > DATIGJ01. The sequence goes on along the minus strand of DATIGJ010000171.1, from coordinate 3,093 downwards.
TCATAATCATAATTAATGTATGAGTAACATAGGCAAATTACAACAAGCAAATATTACACAGGAAATGAAAAAAGCGTATTTGAATTACGCGATGTCCGTTATCGTTTCCCGTGCACTCCCTGACGTTAGAGATGGACTCAAACCAGTTCACCGCCGCATCCTTTTTGGCATGCATGAAATGGGACTTGCCCATACTTCCAAATTTACAAAAAGTGCGAAAATTGTTGGAGAAGTAATGGGTAAATACCATCCTCACGGAGATGCACCGATCTACGATTCACTTGTTCGTCTGGCTCAAGATTTCTCCATGCGTTATCCACTGATTTGGGGACAGGGAAATTTCGGTTCTATTGATGGCGACCCACCAGCACATATGCGGTATACCGAAGCCCGCATGGCAGCAATCACCTCAGAAATGCTGACCGATATTGAGAAAGAAACCGTTACATTCGCGCCTAATTTCGATGGATCTGAAGACGAACCTTTATATCTTCCAGCAAAACTGCCAAATCTCTTGCTCATGGGATCAGAAGGTATTGCTGTTGGTATGGCAACAAAAATTCCACCGCACAATCTCGGTGAAGTCATTGACGCCATCATCTATCTGATTGGCAAGACAAAGGAAACAAAAACAACAGAAGACCTTCCTGCCGGTCAGACAGGAACAAAAGTAGCTGTTTCTGAAAGCTCACCACTTCCAACATTTACCTTCGATGTTACGATTGATGAACTACTCAATTTTATCCAGGGGCCAGATTTCCCAACAGCAGGTAACATCTACGATATTAATGAAATCAAAAATGCCTATATCACTGGTCGTGGCAAAATTGTTATTCGAGGCAAAGCAGAAATTGAAGAAATCGGTCAAGGAAAATCCGCAATCACCATCACCGAACTTCCGTATCAGGTTAATAAAGCACAGCTCATCACCAAAATAGCAGATCTGGCAAAAGAGAAAAAAATTGAAGGCATCTCTGATCTTCGCGATGAATCTGACCGAAGAGGTCTCCATATTTACGTTGAACTCAAACGTGATGCATCACCAAAGAAAGTTTTGAATAATCTGTTTAAATATACTGCATTACAAACAACCTTCCCTGTCAACATGGTCGCACTCGTTGACGGCACACCACAAACCCTTAATCTCAAAGTAATTCTTGAAGAATATATCAAACATCGCTATATCGTGATCCGAAGACGATCAGAATTTGAACTTCGTCAGGCAAAAGCACGACTGCATATTTTGGAAGGACTTAAGATTGCTGTTGACCATATTGATGAAGTCATCAAAACAATTCGTGCATCCAAAGATCAAGAAGAAGCAAAAACCAACTTGATAACAAAATTCAAACTCAGCGAAATTCAAGCAGTTGCTATTCTTGACATGCAGCTTCGAAGACTCGCAGCGCTTGAACGACAAAAAATTGAAGACGAAATCGCCATGATTATAGAAACGATTGCATATCTTGAAGATTTGCTTTCCCACCCTGAAAAAATACTCAGTGTCGTAAAAACGGAACTGATAAAGCTTAAAGAAAAATATGCAGATCCCCGAAGAACAAAAGTCTTCAAAGGCAAGGTTGGAGAATTTTCAGAAGAAGACTTAATTCCTAATGAATCAACCGTTATTACGCTGACGAACACAGGATATATCAAGAGACAACTGGCAACTAGTTTCCATACCCAACACCGCGGTGGTAAAGGCGTGACTGGTATGAATGTGAAAGACGAAGACGGTATTGCACACATCCGCTCAGCAATGACTCATGACAATATCTTGTTCTTCACCAATAAAGGAAAAGCATATCAGCTGAGAGCGTATGAAATCGCCGAAAGCAGTCGAACCAGCAAAGGAACTGCGATTGTCAATCTACTCAATATCGAATCGGGCGAACGAATTGAGTCCTTCATCGTCCACAACAAATCTGTCAAAGAAGGATATGTTTTCCTGACTACCCGTAACGGTACAGTCAAAAAAACAAGCATAAAAGAATTTGAAAATATTCGCCGCAACGGTATGATCGCGATCAAACTCGAAGCAGGCGACGAACTCGCATGGAGTACGATCACTGATGGTAAAAATGCTGTGCTGCTCGTCACCAAAGGAGGAAAAGCCATCAAATTTGAAGAAGATAGCGTCAGGCCGCTTGGTCGGGCAACAATGGGCGTCCGTGGGATAAAAATTGATGCAAAAGATCAAGTTATCGGCATGGCTGTCATCACCAAAAATGACAAATCAGAACTCCTCGCAATCATGGAAAATGGACTTGGCAAAAAAACACCAGTTGATCAATTTCCACTCCAAGGACGTGGTGGACAAGGAGTGAAGGTCGCGAAAGTTACTGACAAAACAGGACAAGTCGTTGTTGCGCAAGTCGTCCCGGCAAACGCAGAAGAAGTCATCATCACCTCAACCAAAGGACAGGTTGTCAGACTACCAATCGTTCAAATTCCAAAACTTTCCCGCGATACCCAAGGCGTGATCCTCATGCGATTTAATAAGGATACAGATAAAGTTGCTTCAGCAACATGCATTGAAAAGCAAGAAGCGTAATGTTACACTGATGACGTTGTGAAATTAAGCGGCAAAGATATCGCTGAAAAAGTCTACCAAACGCTCAAAAAACGCGTTGAGAATTTGCAAGAAAAAAATTGTACCCCACACCTTGTTGTCTTTCTCATTGGAGAAAATCCTGCCTCAGTTGCTTATGTCCGACAAAAACGATTGAAAGGAGAAGAAATTGGTTGCAAGGTAACCGTTCTCAATTATGATAAAACCGTCACTACCGAAGAACTTGAAAAAAAAGTAAAAGAATTAAACGAAGATCCCACAGTGCATGGCATCCTTATTCAACGCCCTGTCCCTGATCATGTTGATATTATAAAACTTGAGCTCCTGACTGACCCACAAAAAGACATTGATGGATTCCACCCCAACTCACCGTATACTTTTCCGATACCCATGGCTGTAATGAAAATTTTGGAAGAAGTTTACCAATACCAATCCGAAGACGGGGTGGCGGGCGTGGGGGACCCCCATCGAGCGCACGCAACGCATGTGAGTACGTCGGATGGGGGTAACGCCCGACAGGA
>DATIGJ010000170.1:0-4976 GCA_035454765.1 Patescibacteria group bacterium | reverse complement strand
TCCTTTAATTACTAGTGGATTATCAAAATAACGTTTTGATTTTATCACAACAAGATTATCAGGCCCTCGTAAAGAACCAATATCACTCGTCTTATCAACTGCCTGTAAGCCGACTAGCACTTCTTTTTCTGTTATTTTAGCAACAAAGCGTAATACCTGTTTCTTTTTTTTCGCCTTTTCCATTTTTTCTTTGTAAACGGAATCTAAAACAGGAAGATCTTTCAAAAAATCTTCTAAAGAAAGTTTAGCCATTTTTACTGGGTACAACCCTTCTAACTTGATATCTTCAAATGCAAATTTTCTTCCACATATTCGTGCGAGAATTAGCGCTTTTCGTGCGACATCAATACCGGATAGATCATCTCTTGGATCAGGTTCCGTAAAGCCTTTTGCCTTTGCATCCAGAACCGCCTGTGAAAATGCAACACCGTTATCGAGTTGTGAAAAAATAAATCCGAGAGTTCCACTCAAACATCCTTGCATTTCCAATACTTCATCGCCTGTCTCCTGCAAACTTTTTATTGTTTGGATAACGGGTAATCCCGCTCCGACAGTACATTCATATAAGAACTTCTTCCCTCCCAATGTGTGTAAAAGATCAAAATCTTTTTGTTCACCACTGATGGGTTTTTTGTTGGCCAAAACAACAAATCCACCCTTTCTCAATACCTCTTTAAGAGAGAACAGTGTTTTTTCTGAGGCTGTAGTATCAATTACAAGAAACGGCTCACTAATAGTTTTAATCATAGTATTAATCTCTGCATCAGACGTCTTCGCATCAATTTTTGCTTGATATACTAAATCTACACCTAATGACTTTTTAATCTGGTTTTTTTGTTTGGCAATTTGTGCTACGACCTCACTGCCGACATGACCAATACCAAAATGAATAATATTAAATTTCTTCATACTCTCTCCTTTTCTAAGGCAAACGCTTTATGAATACTTTGGACTGCTTTTTCCATTTCTTCAGATTGAACAATAAAGGAAATATTTAATTCCGATGATCCCTGGGCAATAGCAATAATATTAATACGTGCATCTCCCAAAGCAGAAAAAGTCTTCCCAGCAATTCCTGGAAGTCCTTTCATGTTTGCTCCAATGACTGCAACCAGTGCCACATTCTCTTCGATACGAATTGCTTCAATACGCCGATCCATCAATTCGACACGAAATGTTTCTTTCAAAACAGCAGCTGTTTTGTTCCCATCCGTACCTTTAACAACAAAAGAAATATTATGTTCTGATGATGCTTGTGAGATAAATAAAACATTTATATTTTTTTCTGCAATCGAGTCAAAAACTTTTGCTGCTGTCCCTGGTACACCAATCATCCCTTTCCCTTCCAATGTCACTAAAGCAAGATCTTGTGTTGAAGAAATTGCTTTAATACCATGCCCATTCGGATACTGTCCATCACCAATCTTTGTACCGATTCCTTCCGGTCTGAACGTATTTTTTATCCACACTGGAATTTTTTTCATCTCAGCAGGAATAATGGTTAACGGATGTAATACTTTTGCGCCAAAATATGATAATTCTGTTGCTTCATCATATGATAAAAAGGGCATGGTTCGTGCTTCTTTAACAATTTTTGGATCCGCAGTCATTGCACCATCAACATCTGTCCAAATCCATACCTCATCTGCATCAAGACAATACCCAAGAATAGTTGCTGAATAGTCCGATCCTCCTCTTCCAAAAGTTGTCGTTTCTCCGGATTTTGTTCCACCAATAAATCCTGTAACAACAGGCACAACATTTTTATCGAGATATTGCTGTAGGCTTACTTTACTCTTTTTCGCCGATTCTTTTAAAAATGGTTTTGCATTACCGAAGTCATCATTTGTCATAATAAACTCCGTTGCATTAAACGGCTCAGCATTGAGACCTCTCTCTTTCAACGCATATGAAACAATATGAATATTCATTCTCTCGCCAAACGAGCTGATAAAATCTCTCCCTCGCAATGTTATTTCACCCAATTCATAAACACTAAATAAAAGACTTTCTACATGCAATAAATGATTATCAATAACTCTTTGCAGCTCTTCCTTTTTTTCTCCAGCTAATCCTAGTTCTACAATTATTTGCTCATGCACCAATCGAATCTCTTTAATAGCATCCATCAGTTCTTTTTGTTTTTTATTTGTTGCTGCTTGTATTGCTTTTACTAAAAGATTCGTTACCCCACTTATTGCTGAAACAACAACGACAATTTTTCCATCTTTTTGACCTTGAGCCACTATTGAAGCAACATCATGGATTCTTTCCGCACTGCCAACAGATGTGCCGCCGAATTTCATTATGATTATTTTTTTACCTTTCATACAATAAAAAAACCTCCCATCTTTGGGAGGTTATCGCTTTTGTTACAACAAAAACCTCCCGGATTAGGAAGTAATAATAATTGTTGTGTCTATAGTTTGATTCATAACCTGACATAATTCTAACAAAATTTTGTGGCTTGTCAATAAGAATTATGCTCCCCTTGACAAGGTTACACAATTTTGTTCTACTATATATGCGCTATGAAAAAGAGAACTACCAAAAGGACAACCACAAGAAAAACGAATCGTCATACTCATCACACCCATAGCCATTCATCACAACACGTCATTCTTCCTTTTTCATTCAGACGGATTATCTTTATAACGACAGCTGTTGCTCTCTTTCTGGCAGTTGCAATACTTTTTAATAAAGATAAAGTGACGCAATCCGTTGCAGGCATTGGTGTTGCACGTGGATTGTTTGCAGAGGCACGAGTTGACGTACCAAAAATTGAAGGAGCAGCCTCATACAATATTTATTATAAAGAACAGTCTGCTGGCGAATATACGAATGTTGCGAGAGATATTCCTGCCAGTGTTGCATCATATCTCATTTCCTATTTGAAAAAAGGTGAAGAATATATCTATAAAGTAGCTGCTGTTGATGCCTCAGGAGCAGAATTTTACTGGACCACTGACGAAGAACTTACAAATATTGAACCAATGTAAGTAATCCCCTTTTGCTTTGTTATAATAACTGTATGAACCCACACGAACAAGTCGCAACATTTGCTAACGGATGTTTTTGGTGTACTGAGGCAGTTTTTAAACGGGTAAAAGGTATCTCTTCTGTTGTATCGGGTTTTTCCGGTGGAAAAAGAGAAAATCCCACCTATGATCAAGTTGCAACTGGCGCAACAGGACATGCAGAATGTATTCAAGTTGTGTTTGATCCAAGCATTATTTCTTATGAAACACTCTTGGACATCTTTTTTGCCACTCATGATCCCACGACATTAAATCAACAAGGTTACGATGTAGGAGAAGAATATCGGTCAGCTATTTTTTATCATACGGAAGAGCAGAAAAAAACCGCTGAAGAAAAAATTAAAAAACTTAATAAATCAGAAAAATATAGTGACCCTCTTGTGACAGAATTAACTCCATTTACAAACTTTTATCCAGCGGGTTCAGAACACCAAAACTTTTACGAGAGTGGTAAGCGTCCTGATTATTGTCGCGTAATCATTGACCCGAAAATTCAAAAACTCTTCAAAGAATTTGCAAAAGAAGTAAAAGAGAAATATAAATAGTAGTAGCAATCTTCCCCAAAATTCCGTATTATTACTTATATGGATAAATCACAACTTTTCGAGTTTTACGAGATTCTTGCTTTAATTCTTCCTGGATCCGTTTTGTTATTTGGTCTTAGTAAACTTTTCCCAAGTATGATGCTTTTCTCAATCGATAAAGATTTTTCTGCGGGAGAATTTGGTATCTTTATTATTATTGCATATGCTGTTGGACACATCGTTCAAGTTCTTGGCGGCGGCATTGAATTTATTTGGAGAAAATTCCGAGGAAATCCGACAGAATGGATTGATATTGGTAAAAAACAGCTTATCTTTGATAATCAAACAAAAGATCTTGAACAACGACTCGCAAAAAGACTTAATATCCCACTTGAAGAATTTCATCTCCATGAATTAACAAGAAGACAATGGCTAAATGCCATTAAACAAATGCAAATTTCTGTCGAGTTGGCTGGAAAAACAGGAAGACTTGAAAAATTTCAAGCAATTTATATGATGTGTCGAGGCTTGATTGCAACGCTAGTCATACTCGCATGTTCATCAGCTTTTGTCATTACACATCATTCTTGGTATATCCCTTATCTCTTACTTTCTTTTGCAGCCATCCTCCTTTATAGGATGGGGAAATTTGAACGAGCATCGGTTCGTGAACTCGTTATTCAATTTCTCCAACTTCCTATTAAAAATAAAGAATAAACAATAATTTTATAAAAGAAAGATCGTATCTTTTTCCTTTTGTATAAATCCTTCTGCAACCAGCTCTTGTACTAAATCTTGTAACCACTTTTGTTCATTATCTCCTTGCTCTTTTTTTAGCATTGTTCCCAGATCCTTAATTAAAATTTTTTTCTTCGTTAAAAGAATTTTTAAAATCTGTCCGCGGTAATAGCGATGTGAACCAATAAATTTCGACTGTTTGGGAATCGATATTTTTTCCCTTTTCAATTCCGCTGACGCATAGTCCATCAACGCCTGATTCCAATCATATGCCTTACCTTTTGGAAGTAATTGATCAGCGATATCTTGAAGTTCATTATCATTTCCATCAATTCCAAACTGTGTAATGATTATTTTTCTGATATTCGTATCTACCACTGCTACCTGCTGATCAAACGCAAAACACAAAATTGCCCGAGCCGTATACTTCCCTATTCCCGGTAACTCCAATAATTCTTTTTCTGTCATTGGAAACATTCCATCAAAATTTGCAACAATACTCTCCGCTGTTTTCTTCAAATTCAGTGCTCGTCTGTTGTATCCCAATCCTAACCAATACTGTAAAACATCTGCAACTGTCGCATTTGCTACATTGATAATTGTTGGGAACTTTTCCATCCATGCTTCATATTTTGCAACAACCCGATTTATCTGCGTTTGTTGAGACATCACTTCA
>DATIGJ010000169.1:0-7271 GCA_035454765.1 Patescibacteria group bacterium | reverse complement strand
TACTCGGACGTGGTGATATGTTATATATCCCGCCTGATCAGGCCAAACCGACTCGTATTCAAGGAGCATATCTTTCCGAAAAAGAAGTGCATAAGCTTGTTGAATTTTTGCGATCTCGTAATTATCCTGTTGAGTACACTGAAGAGGTAACGACCCAACCATTACCATTGAAGAAAGGTGCCGGTGCTGGTGGATCCTCAACAGGAGCAGATGGCAAAGACGGACAAATTGAGGAAGCAATCAGACTTGTTTGCCAGTTCAATACTGCATCGGCGTCATTTTTACAACGGAAAATGTCTGTCGGTTATGCGAGAGCTGCCCGTATTCTTGATCAACTTGAAGAAATGGGCATTGTGGGGCCTGCAGAAGGTGCAAAGCCGAGAGATGTGCTTGTTCGTAATGCAGAGGAATTTCTTGCCTCACAACAGCAGGAACAATAATAAAATTATAAATTGAAAATTATTTATGGTAAAACTAGGTCAACTTCTCCGACAGCAGCGTTTGCGTAAAAAGCTAACACTTGAGGAAGTAGCGCAGGGGACAAGAATTAAAGAAACATTTCTTGCGGCGCTGGAGCGTGGTGAATATAACAAACTCCCCTCTCCTGCTTATGCGAAGGGATTTGTTACCAATTATGCAACATTTTTGGGGTTGCCACGATCTGAAGTGCTTGCAATATTTCGGCGTGAATTTGATGAAAAAAAGGCAGTCAAGGTACTTCCTGACTCATTCGCAAATAGACAACAATTTTCAGGCTTCCGGATAAAAATTCAGGAATCGCTGCTTATCATTATCGGTCTTGTTGTCGTTTTTCTTGGCTTCCTAGCATTTCAATATCGCGCGGCGTTTATCGCACCTCCGCTTACTGTTCTCTCGCCTGAAGATGAGGCGCGTGTTTCCCAAGCAGTTGTTGTTTCAGGAAGAACGGATAGTGAGGCATCAGTTACGGTGAATAACGAGCCGGTATCTCTTGACACGAAAGGCGAGTTTATCAAACATCTTACGTTTTTCCCTGGTGAGGTTGAAATAGTTGTCAAGGCAAAAAACAGGTTTGGTAAAGAAAATACAGTGGTTAGAAAGGTAACAGTAGAATAGATTTAGGATTTCATTGATAGTTTTGTGTTCTAAACTGATATAGTTAGCCTTTCTTGACACCAAGTTCTAATTAAGGTAACCTGTATTATATGATTGATGCTGTCCAGTTGATTCTTCTGATTGTTATTATTACCCTCACATTGTTGTTGGTTATTTTGGGGATACAGGTCTTTTTTATCCTCAAAGATGTTCGTCAAACGGTAAAAAAAACAAATAAAATTCTTGATAATACGGAAGGGATTACACAAGGGATTGAAGGGCCAATTAGTGCCATTTCTTCATTTTTCTTGGGCTCCAAGGCAGCCTCACTTGTTTCTGTTGTTCGTGTGATTAAAACGCTTCTCGGAGGCGAAAGGGAAGAAAAACGTACTAGGGAGTAATGTTCAATTTAACATTTAATGTATGGATCAAAAAAATACTTCTGGAAATGGATTTGGTAATGGTTTCATTTTAGGACTGCTTGTTGGTATTGTTGCGACACTTCTTTTGACGACTAAGAAAGGTCGCGAGATTCTTCATGAATTGACTGAAAAGGGACTCGATCGGTTTTCAGATCTTGAAGCGAAATTACAGAAAAGTGCGACAAAGGCAAAATCAGAAATAACAAAAGCACAGCGTGAATATGAGGAGCTTGCAGAAGATGAAGAAGGAGATGAGTATCTACCGGAAGAACCATTGCCAGTAAAACTTTCTGAGGAATTGTCAGAACGAAAAGAATCGCATCATGAGAAAGAACATCATCATGAGCATCCGCATTCTCATCATCATGATGAGCATGAAGACAATCATAAATCACATAATTCCCGTCGCTTCTTCAAAAAAAGAGCTAATTAGTGTTAAAGTCCGTATCTGGCGATATTTGCGTTGTGTTGTTCGAGAGTTGTCGCATAACGATTAATGCCGTTTTTGTCCGTAATATAATAAAGGTAGTTTGTATCCGGTGCACTCACAACTGCTTCAAGGACAGCAAGACCAGAATTGGAAATAGGTGTTGGCGGAAGCCCCGCGTGACGATAGGTATTGTATGGAGAATTTGGAGCAATGTTTCTTGGTGAATCAGTAAGTTGCGGCCACCATTTTGTTCTATTACCGATTGCGTATTGCACAGTCGCATCAATATAAAGTCCCATATCAACTTCCAAACGATTGAAAATAACTGATGCAACAAGCGGACGATCTTCGTCATGTCGTGCTTCTCTTTCGACCATTGAAGCAATGGTAACCAATTCATCTTTTGTGTACTGTTTTTGTCTATTACCTTCGAGTTGATTGTATTTTATTTCAAAATTGTTGGTCATAATGGTAATGACTTGTTCCACTGTCGCATCTGTCGGAATGAGATACGTGTCGGGAAAAAGATAGCCTTCATGTTTTACCAATTCTTCTCGCCACGAGTCATCATAAGTGGCAACGTTTTCTTCAAGAAGATCTGCTATTTCTTCTGCTCGAAGTCCTTCAGGAAAGGTAATCCAGATATCAAGTGATCCGTGTGTTAGATTTTCTGCGATAGTTTGGGTATTCATATTTTTTGATAAACGGAAATCCCCTGCTTGAATTTTGCTATCAAGTTTTTGTTGTTTTACGATCAGGAAAAAAGCGACAGTATTGTTGATGAGGCCTTGCTCTTTAAGATTGTGGGAAATTTCCCGTATTCCTTCTCCTGGTTTGATAACAAAAAGGTGTGATTCTTTATCGGAGACATCTACTGGTGCTATTGCAGTCACCCACCACGCGGCGATACCACCAATAATTAATAATAATAAAACAACTAAAAAAGATAATTTTTTCTTCATAAATTTTCAACTTTTAAATTAAAAATTTTATTCATATTCATACACCGGGAAGTTTTCAAGTGATGCTTTTGCTTCCTTTAAGTTATATGCGGATTCGCTATATAACCAGAAAAGTGGTTCTCCACTAATTGTTTTCTCGCCGACTTTTATGTTGAGCAAGATACCGCTTCTTTTCTGTGTTGGTGCTCCCAACAATTTTGCCAGTAAGGTTATATTTTTACTGTGAATTCTCTTGACGGTTCGTACTTGTTTGGCGAGAACCGCGTACGAAAATTTTCCCGGCTGCAATTCTTCGCTTATTATAGCAGAATTTCCGCCTTGTGCTTTAATAATTTCTTTCATTTTTTTCAATGCTTCACCAGTTATAAGAAGATGCTTTGCCCACTCTTTGCCGCTACCGTATTTTTTCCGTATCGTATCTTTCATGGTTTTTGAAACATCCTTCAAACATAAATCAAGCAGCAGCCCTGAAAGAACAAGACTCTTTTTTTCAAGATCCAGCGGTCTATCTTCTTTTTGTTCAAGTACTTTCATGGCATCACGTGTCTCGAGTACCGGTCCTATTCCTTGTCCTGTCGGTTCTTCAACTTCATGGATATTGACTCTGATTCTGACATTAAATTTTTTCGCGAGATATTCAAATTTATTTTTAACAAGTTCAGCATCATCTCTGGTATGCACTTTCGTATGTTTACCATAGGGAAGGTCAATAACCAGATGTGTTGCACCAAAGGCTATTTTTTTTGCCATAATTGAAACGAGGAATTTATCATAACTTTCAAACAGGAGCGGTTCTTCTACTTTGATCAGTTCATCATCAGCAGGAGCGATATCCACACTTCCTCCCCAGACGATACAGGCATTTGTTTTTTTGACAATTTTATAGATTTCTTTTTTGGAAAATGAGACCGGCGCGAGGACTTCCATATCATCTGCTGTGCCACCCGGCGTCGTGATAGCACGCGATGAACTTTTTGGTATTTTAAATCCGGCAGCAGCGACAATAGGAACAACAATGAGTGTGGTTCTCGTCCCGGGAACACCGCCAATAGAGTGTTTATCCGCGACAATACCGCGAAACTTGAGCGTATCCCCTGTTTCGATCATCGCTTTTGTCAGATAATAGATTTCTTCATTACTAAATCCTTTGGTGTAACTTGAAGCTGCAAAATAGGTTGTCAAAATATCGCCAAAACGTTGATTGGCGATTTCATCCATAATGGCAAAAATTTCTTTGTATGTTAATGGTTTTCCGAGAAGTTTTTTTTGTACTGCTTCGCGGGCAATCGTTGCTTTGTTCATTGTAGCTTAATAGCCTCTTAATTGACTGATCATAAACCGAATTGTGTTGCGGATAAACATCATTGTTGCATAGAAAACGGTAAAAAGAGTTCTGGATGTTTGCGGCCAGATTTGTTTAAAAAAGATAACGAATCGGTTTGGTTGTTGAAGGTTTTCTTCCATAGAATTATTGTTGAGAAAGTCGTGCTTGAACAAGTAATCGTTTCCATGTGGTTCCTGGTGGCGTACAGGTAACAATCGTAAACATATGTTTTGTCTGATCTTGTTCAAGATATGATGTGTCATCCGAGTCTACAATGGTAATATTGGACACAATATACCGGTATGTTTTTCCATCAACAGAAACAAGAATAGTATCGCCGTGTGTCATGTTATGGATTTTGGCAAAAATTGTTTTATAATTATTTTCTTCATAAAATTGCGGTAGGGTTGAATGTCCGAAAACAACAGCGTTTCCTTGTTGTGGAGGAATCGCAGTTCCCGGGAAATGGATTAAATGTTTGCTGATATCAGTATCCGTTGTTACTACCTTTGCGTTTTCAATTTGTAACTTAGGGATGGTTATGGAATAGTTCGTAACAGATGCTGAGATCTGTGATGTGTTGTAGACTGACGGCAACCAGTCGCCGTTATGAAAAGCGTTTTCAAAGAGACCAGTCATTGTTGCTTGATTCATAATCGTTGTTTTTGGGATAGGAGAGGTAAATTGGTTACTGGCAAAGACGGGTTGTAGATATAATTGCCAGGAGAGGAGCGGATAGAAAATATAGAAACCCAGTAACATTCCTGCGACAACAAAGACGAGTCCCACAAGTCGAACGATACGACGAATAATATGTTTTTTCGATTTTGAATAAACGTAATGAGTCATACAATGAAAAGAGTTTTATTCAGCTTGTATTTCAAGAGTAATGTGATTTGGCAGGCGGGGGAAGATGTTAAAAATAAACGGAATACCAGGAGAAAAATTGATTTTCGTTTCCTCAACTTGCGGTAATGCGTTCAAAAATGCTTCAGCATCGGTACGTGATAATGATTCAATTTTTTGAGCGACGTCATTGGTGTTGATATCCGGTAATAGACCTGCCTCCATTGAAAGTTTTGCCGCAATTTGTTCGTCATCGTTTTCTTCAGGCTCTTCGATAAGTGTTTTGATAGTTTCTTCATTAATATCTTGAGAATACTTGTCTCTAAAGAGAGACGCTGCGTATTTATTTAAGTCATCGTTGTTATATGCGAGAGAAACGAAGGAAACTGTTGCGGTGAGTTTGACTGTTTTTGCTTCATCATCAACATCGTTATCAAAATTTTCTTTACTGATTTGGACAACATTAATAAAGGGAAGAATTGTTTCTTCTGATCCTGCTTGTTGTGTAATAGCTTCTGTTGCTTTTTCTTCAAGTGATTTAGGCAATTCTGTGCGGAGTTTCGCGATATCATTTTTGGAGACAACTTGTATTTGTTTTTTTGTCCCTCCTGAAAATGCACTGTCATTTTTTGCAGCGAGGGTGCTTGTTGATCCGATTGAGAATTTCGTCCCCGAGGGAAGATTTCCTTCGGTTCCAATATCTTGTGCTGTTACAGCGACATTGGCAGTACCGGGTTTGGTTCCTGAAAAAATATCTCCTGATGCCGAGGCCACACTGACCGATTTATCAAGAATAAAAGTGAGACCGTTGCTGGACTTAATGGATGATCCCGCGTCCAGTGTTATTGATTTATCCGCATTGTTGTAAATAGTTACAGTACCTTTAGCTTTCTCACCAACATCTTTTTTGCCAGTTGTCGGGATACTGAGTGAACCATCCACATCTGTCTCAAGTGATTTTGCGGCGATAATATTTTTTGCAAAGTCACTGTTTTCTTCATCAGAGAAAACGACAGTTTCTTCCTGGTTTACTATTTCAGGTTTGACCGACAGGACAATGTGTGCTTGAACGTTGTTGAAGTAGTAAGCAGTAAAGATACTGATAAAGATAATGATACCGATAACTACTGCAATCGGTAGAATAAATTTTTTCTTCCCTTCGCCGCCTGGGAGGGAAAGACGTGGTAATGTGATTCCTGCAAGGAATCCAAATAATGGTTTTTGTTTGTGATCACGTGAATATTCCTCTTCGTCATTTTCAAACGTGGATACGGGAGTAAAATTATCGTGCATTACCGACTTTTGTGTTTCCAAATCGTCGTGTGTTTCCGGTGAATCTTCACTTTCAGTTTCATTTTGCGGATGTTTTGTTGCGATATCTTCATCCATGACAAAACCGAAGTTGTCAGTAGTGATTGTAGAAGGATGGGTAGATTGAGATGGGAGAGATTCTTCTTCGTTTGTTTCTTCTGCTTTCTCTTCCTGTCTTGCGAGATCTTCATGGAGTGGGATCTCTTTTGATTCCTCTTTGTTTGGCGTTAGTTTGTTTTCTTTTAGTTCATCCATGGTGAGATCTAACCCGACAACTTCAAATCCAAGTTGTGCTGCTGCGCCAAATGTTACTGCTTTTGCATCAAATCCATGTGGGAGTGTTACGATTTGCGGGACATGGAGAAAGGGTAATGCCTTGCTCCATTGATGACTGATGAACGTTTGTGCAAAATCTTCAATACTGTTTCCATCATAGAGAATGATTTTTGCCGGAAGGACAACGGTTGTGAAATGTTTGAGAAGGTTATCGGTTGTTTGGGGTGCAGAATCATGCAAGGGACCACTTATGCGTTCAATGACTTTTCCTCCCCTAAAAAGCGTTAGATTGATTGATTTTTTTCCGATATCGCCGAGAATGGCTGAAAGAGGTGCACCTTCGGTATCTTGGAGAAGATGAGAGATTGCTTCGGTGATGACCATAAAACCTATTGGCGTGAGATCAAGTGTGTCACAGATTTTTTTGAGTTTTGTGAGGTAATCTTTTTTGATCTTTTTTGATTCCTGCTCGACCCAATCATCTTTGACGCCAAAGACTGTTTTATGTGTTTCGATATCTGGAGGGAGGATTTCTTCAGCACGGCTAATTGTTTTATCAACAAGATCAATTAAGTTATCAAGCGAGGTGTCTTCAAGTGATGCAGGAAAAAATTCTTCATGACTTT
>DATIGJ010000168.1:0-4173 GCA_035454765.1 Patescibacteria group bacterium | reverse complement strand
AAAGTCCATAATGAGATAATTATAACAAATATACGATTACTATGAAGCACTTTTTTCTATCCAAGAAATATCTTCTCCTTCTGGTAAAAACATATCACTTACAGAAAAACCATCACTGCCTTTTACTAAATACACAGCATGTGTGCGAAAATTTCCACTTGCATTCATTTTTTATAACCTATACTGCAAATATGAACCAAACGGTAACCTATACTAAATGTAGCAAGATCAATTTCGTAGTGTATAAAGGATTACTGACCCTTGTTGTCTTTGTTTCACAATAACCTTATCTTTTTCCAAATTTTCTATTCCCTTCAAAAAAGTTTCCCTATCGGTAAGTAAATGTCTGGTATCCCATGTTACGGCAGTATCTACCACAAGATACTGAGGATTGCCTGCCCATCGAAACGTTGGCCGTCCGTTCTTTTTCTCAGGCCACAAAGTAAATATTTCATTTCGCTGTGCTATATGAGGAACAATATTATTTTGTGCGACGACAGATGCATCTTGAGGTAAGTAACTGATAACTGCACGGATATCTTTTACGCTTGCAGGTTCCTGCCAAAACCATGCTTTTGAGAGATACGTCAAGGGCACATGCAACTGATATTGCAAAAGACTGACAACAATAAGAAGAAGAACCCCAACAACAAAAGAATTTAACCGCTGAAATTTTGTTACTGTCATAAGAAAAGGCCATACTAACAAAATTGCCAATGAAGCACGATAGTGCATAAACAATCCCTGAGCTCCTGAAATACTATTTCCAAGAACGAAATAATGAATGATATCACCCAAAAACGGAAGTAAAAATATAGGAGAGAGAAAAGGGAGAAAAAGAAACCACCCAAAACTATAAAAATACACATCCCATTTTTCCGAAGAATCATACAGATACGAAAACTGTATATCAGAGATCAATCCATTCGGATTCGCATAGCGATATCCATCCTGAGTAAAATAGGGAAAATAGATAAAAAAGATAAGACCCAAATACAACAACGAAGCAATAACAAAAACTAATGGCATGATTTTACGTGTTGTCAGATAAAAAACACCACTTACGATCAACGTCAATAATGCCATATCTTCTTTACAGATAATTGTCAGAACGAACGCAAGTATTGCCATTTTTTTTCTCCCTGTTGCAAGAAAGTAAATAAACCACGCAAGAAACGCCGAGCCAAATACATTACTATGGACATCAAACCAAATTGCATTTTGAATACCATAAAAAGTTAAATATGAGATGAGTAACGAAAGCGCAAGAACAGTATGAACTTTATATTTTTTCGACAAAAAATGTACAACAAGTCCTGAAGAGGTAATAACAAATGTCTGCAGCAGAAGTAACGTCATCGGACTACTGTATATCCAATAAAATGGTGCCAAAAAAACATAAATCAACTCGACATGATCGCTGAGTAATGAGGTGAACGGATAAAACTGAATCGTCGTAATAGGAGCTTGAAATTGACTATATTTCCAAACAATCTGATCGACGATGCCAAGATCAAAACCAAATGAGCCAAAATGCAGATGTCGTATGACAGCAAGAATCGAATACGTGATAAAAAAGAGAAGACAAATACCATAAGGAAGCAGTGCCATAAATCTTTTCTTCATACTATCTCAGTATATAATACTATTTTCACATCCAAAACATGGTATACTAAAGCAGATGAAAATCACTAATTCAACTATTAAAAAACTCCTCGATCACTATAAAGAGATTTCACTTCTTTATAAAATAAAAGCAACGCTTGATTGGGATATGAATGTCAATCTCCCATCAAAGGCAGCAACAGAACGGGCAAAACAAACAGAATATCTCGCGCAAAAAATAACCGATCTCTGGATTGATAACGAATTTAAACAAACACTCGAAAAAGCACAGAAAGAAAAAAATCTTACTCTTGAAGAACAGGCTATCCTGCGAAATCTCATTCAAGGTACAAAATATTACTTCCGCGTCCCACCGGAAATTATTGCTGAAAAAGAGAAACTGACGTCTGAAGCATTTATGATTTGGAAAGAAGCAAAAGAAAAAAACGACTTCAAAAGTTTTCTTCCTTCTCTCAAAGAACTCATCAGGATTGATCAGATTATCGCAAAACATATCGGTTATAAGGATAATCCCTATGACGCATTGTTAGATCAATATGAGCCAGGACTAACAGCAGATCATGTGCAAAAGCTCTTTGATAAAATTAAACCGCAACTTGTTGCACTCGTACAACGAATACAAAAAAAACAACCATCACAGGAAATCATCCAGGAACTCCTTCAACAAATCTATCCGATACAGCAACAAAAAAAGATCGGTGAAATAGCTATAAAAAAAATGGGATTTGATTTTGAAGCAGGAAGAGTTGATGTTTCACCCCATCCTTTTACGACAGAATTAAACAGAAATGATATTCGCTTCACCACCGCTTTCATTGAAAAAGATTTCAGATCATCGTATACCGCCTATATGCACGAGGCAGGCCATGCACTCTATGAACAAGGCATCAACCCAGAATACGATGGAACACCACTCGAAGGGGGCGTTTCACTTGGGATTCATGAAGCACTTTCGCGGTTTTGGGAAAATATGATCGGCAAAAATCCCAATTTCCTGAAACATATGAAACCATTTTTTCAGGAAAACTATTTACAACAAATCCAAGCGCTCAACGAAGATGAATTTATTAATCTCTTTTATGTTGTCAAACCAAGCTTTATCCGTATTGAATCTGATGAAGTGACGTATACACTCCATATTATTCTTCGGTTTGAAATGGAAAACGGACTGATCAACGGAACGATCAAACCCGAAGATGCAGCGACTGTCTGGAAAGAAAAAAGTAAGGAATATTTTGGCATAGTCCCACCGACTGATACCCAAGGGGTATTGCAGGATGTTCATTGGGCATATGGGTCATTCGGCTACTTTCCTTCCTACGCCCTGGGCAATCTTTACGGCGCACAATTTTTAGCAACAATGAAAAAAGAATTTGATGTTGAGAAAGAACTAACGGAAGGAAGTCTCGCAAAAATTCACGCATTTCTTAAAGACGAAATTCACGAATATGGAAGTCTCTATCTTCCGGCAGAACTGATCAAAAAAGTAACAGGAGAGCCACTCAATCCACACTATTTCCTCGATTATTTAACCGAGAAATATACGAAACTTTATTCGTAGAACGAAACATCACGAAAATCATTAATGTGAAAATCAGCTTCTTGCAAATCTGCTTGCTTATGTCCAGTTAAGATACCAACAACCGTCATTCCCGCAGCTTTTCCGGAAGCAACACCTGATGGCGTATCTTCAAAAACAAGACACCGATACGGTTCAATCCCTAATTGCTTTGCTGTTTCGAGATAAATCTCAGGATGGGGTTTACCATGTGTTACATGCTCCTCACCCAAAATGGCATCAAACACGGATTGAAGTCCCAATGCATGAAATCCAAAATCCCGATTCTCTTTCGGTGCAGTTGTTGCAACTGCTATTTTTTTCCCTGCCTGCTGCAACGACCCAAGAACACCAATGAGTCCCTCTATTGGTTTAATATCCAAGGAATAGAGCTCACGATAAATTGCTTCCTTTTCATCTCCATAGTGTTTAATATCATCATCACTTAGATTTTCACCAAATATGCCCCGTAAAATCTGATCATTTTTCTTGCCGGAAAATCTCTCTCTAAAATCTTCATCGGTAACACTAAACTCGTGCCTCTTTGCAAACTCAACCCATGCTTTCTTATGATACGACATGTTATCAATTATCGTTCCATCCATATCAAAAATAGCGGCATCAAAACTCTTGAAAGAAATTTGGAGGGAATTGTGCATGTCAGTCAACTTTTTGTGCGTGGAGAGGAACATGTACAGGAACTTCTTCTTTCACCTTTTTCTCACCATTTGCTTTCACTTTCAACGGCTTGGTCAAGGCAAGCTCAAGCACTTCATCCATATGCGAAACAAATTTAAATTTGAGATCGCTCAACACTTCTTTTGGTACATCTTCCAGATCTTTTTTGTTTTCTTTCGGCAGAAGAACTGTTTTGATCCCTGCACGGTGTGCCGCAATCACTTTTTCTTTTACGCCACCGATTTCAAGCGCGCGTCCGCGAAGCGTTACCTCACCGGTCATCGCAAGTTTTCTGTTAACAGGAATCTTTG
>DATIGJ010000167.1:0-4469 GCA_035454765.1 Patescibacteria group bacterium | reverse complement strand
GGCTGAAATCGCACTTGATCGAGCAAAAAGAATGGTAGAAATGGGCAAAGATGTTGTTATACTTCTTGATTCGATTACTCGTCTTGCCCGTGCATACAATTTGTCCGTCGAACCAAGCGGACGAACACTCTCCGGTGGATTTGATCCTGCAGCATTACACCCTGCGAAGAAGTTTTTTGGTGCTGCGCGAAATTGTCAAGAAGGTGGATCTTTGACGATTATCGGTACAGCGCTGATTGAGACAGGCTCTCGTATGGATGATCTTATTTACGAAGAGTTTAAGGGAACCGGTAATATGGAATTACATTTGGTTCGATCGCTTGCGGAACGACGGATTTTCCCTGCGATTAGTATTGAGCGATCAGGGACTCGTGGTGAGGAACGCATTCTTGCTCCAGAGGATTATCAAAAGATCGTTACAATGCGTCGCATGATGGATATGCTTGGAGCAGAGGATAGAACAGCACTTTTTGTCGAGCAGTTAACGAAGGCTGAGAGTAATAAAGATTTCCTGGACAAACTCGGCAAAGGTGCCTAATTAACTTCAAAAATTCTTTAATTGACATTTAACGTCTTGTAGTATATAATTATTGTCATGAAAAGTGAACGATCATGGATTACCCGATTTGCATTAGATACCTTTGAGCAGCCGTTTATCGTTAGAGCAATCGCACAAGATGTGCCACCTTATTTTGCAGAATATCCTTTAGATTATTCTGGTTCGTCTCGGTCGAGAAATGAAAGACGACAACGAGATCCCCTTTATGGTGGGGAGTTATGGACGAGTACCTTACCTGATGGTGTAACACTTGGTCGGGATCGCGATGGCATAAGGCTGCTGAGGAATATTGGTCAAACTCCCGATGGTACGAATGTTACCGTTCTGCGAAGAGTACTTCTTTCACCAACTCAGTTGGATGTCATGGCAGTCAAGGCAGGGAATATCCATGTCGGTATCGGTGAGAGTGGGCGTTTTTCTGGTTATAGGTACCGTGATGGTTTAACAAGAAATAACGCATGGTTAAATGCTGAACACAGGTGGTCAGGATTAACAATAAATGAGAGAAAGACTCTGCGACGAGCGTTGAAGGTTGTCCATGCTAATCGTCCCCGACGTTGATCACAAATTATAATTGCAATTTCAGAATAGCTGTGTTATAGTCCGTTTGTTATGAGAAGACCAGCTGGAGAATTTGAAAGAAGATTGATTGATAGACTTAGTCGAGGATTAATGCCGCGCATGTATGCTCGCAGACATCCCGTTACAGAACAATCACGGCCTGCAACTGGAGCAACAAGTATAGATGAAGCAAGGGTTGCTACTTATTTAGGTATTCTTAGACGACCTACACGAAAAGGTGAAACTGCTGGCTGGTATGCTGTAGGTGTGCAGGCAACAGACAATCGTGATAGGGATGCAGCAGAAGCACTTAAAAGATGGAATCTAGGTTTGGGACAGCCTAAATGATTTCCTGAAATTTGACCTCAAAGCCTTCAATCTGCTATGATTGAAGCTCCAATAATCCACCATGAAACGAGTGTTCTTCGCAACCAGCAGTTTTTTTAAAGAAGTAAGAGAATTTTTTAGTTTTCTTGGGTATTATTTCAAGAAAAAGATTATTATTTTTTCCTTTCGCTTTGAAAAAAACAAAAATCGTCTCGTCAAGTTTTTTCTCATGAAACGAGGACGATATAACCGTCCGTTTCTGCATTTGACCACAATGGGAGTTCTGTTTGTCGGCGTGTTGATTGCACCGTTTCTTGCCGATACTTTTCCGATTTTTTCTTCGCAGGCGCAAACACTTGATTTGACGAGTGACTCTGCGAGCAAACAATCCATTTTGGTCGGCGAGGAAGTTTTTCAAACTTCAATTTCCGATAAGCCTAGAGATAAAGTAATTACTTATTCGGTTGAAAAGGGAGATACTATTTCAACGATTGCCAAAAAATTCGGTATTTCAGAGGATACTATTCGCTGGGCGAACAATCTGACCGGTGATAGTTTGAGCGTTGGAGAACAACTCGATATTTTGCCAGTCAGCGGTATTGCCCATAAGGTGGTGCAAGGTGAGACAATTTATACGATTGCGAAAAAATATGATACGGAAGCGCAGAAAATTGTTGACTTTCCTTTCAATGAATTTGCAGGTAACGGAGAAGGCTTTGGCCTCATCAGCGGGCAGATGTTGGTAGTACCTGATGGTATCAAACCTTCTCAGCAGCCAACCATCAGACGTCAGGTGTATATTGCGCAGGGTCCTATTCCTGTCTCAAGCGGAGGATATACGTATCCAGTTCGGGGCGGCATCAGTCAGTTCTATAGTTGGTATCATCCTGGACTTGATATTACCGCGCCAATCGGAACACCGATTGTTGCGGCACACAGCGGGACAGTAACGCGGGTTGTTGTTGGATCTTACGATGGCGGCTATGGAACAAATCTTTATATTAGCAATGGTGATGGCGTGGTGAGTCACTATGCACATATGAGTGGAGTGAATGTATCGGTTGGTCAGCAAGTCGTTGGCGGAAGTAGTGTCGTCGGATGGATCGGCATGACCGGTCGTACCACAGGTCCCCATGTCCATTTTGAAATTCAAAGAAACGGAGCATACGTGAACCCGCTGAGTTACGTTCAGTAGCGACGCGAAATCATGCGGAACAAGACGCAGAACTACGCAATATCGGGCTTATAGGTAAGTGGTATACCGGTGCATTCGCATTGCACAGTCCCGAGTTCGATTCTCGGTAAGTCCACATTATCTGTGAATTCGCATCTTTATACGAGATACGAAATACTTTATACTACATACTATTACTGGGCCCGTCGTTCACCGGTAGGATGAGTCTATGGCATAGACTAGAAAGGGGTTCGATTCCCCTCGGGTCCACACGCCAGTTGATCATTGTATAATCCGCTTGAAAAAGTAGGAAAGTTTTTGTTGTCTATAAGTACATTCGAAGAGATAGTCTCTATGTCAAAAAACAAGCCTTCCATAAAACATATCTGGTTTGATTTTGCCGGTACACTTTATCGAGAAACACCTGAGTTTGTTCACGTACATGAATCGTATCGTTATAAAACATATGGAGAGGTAGTTGGCATTTCAGATATGGAGCAGGCAAAAAAAGAGTACGATCAACTTTATCAACAATATGGCAGCAACTCTGCAGTTTTTAAACATCTTGGCAAATCAGATAATTACTGGCAGCAAGCGGTTGATAGCTTGGATAGAAAGATTTTCTTTTTCCCTGATAAAGAGGTTATCGGAACCTTGGATAGTCTTCGTAAAATTGTTCCCATTTCTATTTATAGTAATTTTATGCTCAGTAAAATTCAGGAGATGCTTACACATCTAGAAATACCTGAGGCATATTTTACATATATTTTGACAGGGGATGATATTGAAAAACGAAAACCCGCATTGGATGGATTTTATAAAATGATTGAGTTGTCTCAGCAAAAGGCTGGTCGGTCTTTGGCAGAAGAGCTTCCTCCAAATCAGCTTGTTTACGTTGGCGATCGGGAAGCAGTTGATATTATCCCTGCAAAGAATGTCGGGATGCAGACAGTTCTTCTGTACGGAAATGGTAGAAAGACAGTTGCCGACCATTCTTTTGATTCTTTTCAAGAGCTTTGTTCTCTTGTCTAAAGAGCAGGAAAAAAGGAAATATGGTATAATCAGATCAGTCAGTCATCATTTGGTGGCAGACATTCTTTGGTATTCTAGGTTCCTCAACAGGTCACTTATGAAACCAGTAGCTGAAGGGGGCATTGCCCTCCGAAGCCCAGATCTAAACTGGGAGAAAGTCGAAAGACTAAGTTTAGAAAAAACCCTCCTACGCTAAAGCTACGGAGGGCGAAGGGGGGTGAATCATAAGTGGCATTTCAAGATCAAACACTCACATGTAAAGACTGCGGCGCGCCGTTTACCTGGACTGGAGAAGAACAAGAATTCTATCAGTCAAAAGGGTTTAACGCTCCTCTCCGATGTAAAGATTGTCGTGCAAAAGCACGTGCAAACTTTAATGGAGGCGGGGGACAACACGGTGGTGGACAACGTGAATCTTTCGAGATTACCTGTTCTAACTGTGGCGCAAAAGATACAGTACCATTCAAGCCAAGAGGCGATCGTCCGGTATTGTGTCGTGACTGCTTTAGAAAAAGTAAAAACGGCTAGTTTAAAACGCTGAACTACGCGAAACATTACGCGGAACTAAGCTGAATTAGTCGGTACTTTTCGGAAAGGACTTATACTTGCGGATAAGTCCTTTTTTTGTGGATTTCTTGTTCTTTGTGTGTACAAAGAACCAAAAACATCGGCAGGGTTGCGCGTGCTAAAAATCTTTCCTTATTCGCTGAAAACAACGGACTTCGCCAAGTCAGACTTGGCTTCGCCTTTCTGTTTTCCCGCTAAAGCGGACGCTCATTCGTTAGATTTTCTTAACGCATGCTCACATTGCCGAAA
>DATIGJ010000166.1:0-4175 GCA_035454765.1 Patescibacteria group bacterium | reverse complement strand
GGGCTTTTCAATTACCGGCATTGGGCGTGCGTTTCTCCGCAATCTTATGGCAGGGCGTATTGTTGAAGGTGGCTCAACCATCAGTCAGGAACTCGTTAAAATTTCTCTTCTCACCTCCCACAGAAATTATCTCAGAAAATATCAAGAACTCGTTCTCGCAACAGAGTTAAACAGACGATTCAGCAAAGATGATATTCTCGAAATGTATCTCAATTCCGTATACTTTGGTGAAGGGGCTCTCGGTATTGAGAATGCCGCGCAAATATATTTTGGCATTCCTGCAAAAGAATTGGATCTTTCACAATCTGCCATGCTCATTGGACTTCTCCCCGCACCTTCTGCATACTCTCCTGTTTCAGGATCTCTTGAAAGCGCAGAACGCCGACAGAACCTCGTACTTGATCAAATGACAAAACTACAGTATATAACCAAACAAGAAGCACAGGAAGCAAAAGACGAAACGCTTGTGTACAATCCCGAACCAACTAGCGAAACAAACGTCCTTGCTCCCCATTTTGCAATCTATGTCAAAAACTTATTAATAGATACATATGGCGAAGAGCGCGTCATCCGCGAAGGCTTTCAGGTCAAAACAACCCTTAATAGTGAATGGCAGGCATACGCAGAACAAGTCGTAGAAAATCAAATTGAACGGCTCGCACGAAACAACGCAACCAATGGCGCAGTTGTCGGCATTGATCCGAATACCGGTGATATCAAAGTCATGGTCGGCAGTCATGACTGGAGTGATGAAGCAAATGGCAAAATCAATATGACCCTTCGCCCCCGACAGCCAGGGTCAAGTTTTAAACCAATTATTTATGCCGATGCGCTTGAAAAAAAAGAAATTACCACTGCGACAACACTTCATGATAATCCCATCAAATATGGCGATTATCAACCAATGAACTACGATAAAAAATTTCGAGGACTCGTCACCGTCCGCTATGCTCTTGCCAATTCACTAAATATCCCAGCAGTTGAAGTCCTCAATATGCTTGGTGTCTCTGAAGGATTAAATATCGCCAAAAAATTTGGTATTACGACACTGACAAGAGATCCTTCTGAATATGGTCTCTCCCTCGTTCTCGGCAGTGGCGAAGTTCCACTTCTTGAAATGACCAATGCTTACGCAGTTTTTGCCGATCAAGGGAAATATCATCCCACCAATACCATTCTTGAAATCAAAGATAAATATGGCAACGATGTAACAGATGAAATAACCGGTAATTGGTTTTCAGACTTTCTTAACCTCTTTAATATTTCCCGACTTATTTCTGAAGAACCATTAGAAGAAGCACGTACCGTTATGAGTGAAGCAACAGCCTATCTTATCTCATCCATTCTCTCGGACAACAAGGCACGAGCAGATGTTTTTGGTGGTTCATTGACAATATCTCGACCCGCAGCGGTAAAAACAGGAACGACGAATGACTACCGCGATGCTCTAACCATCGGCTATACACCAAGTCTGGTCATCGGTGTATGGGTCGGCAACAATGATTATAGCGAAATGGATAATATCGCAGGATCCCTCGGTGCTGCGCCAATCTGGAGATTGTTGATGGAAAATTTTCTGAGAGGAACGCCCCTTGAACCATTTATTCAACCGCCAGGAGTACTAAAAATTGATCCTTGCACTACTCGTCCACTTGATACCAAAGTCGCATCCGTTTCAGGTGAAGAATATTATATCCGTGGAACTGAACCAGACAAATGTCCAACACCGACACCAAGTCCGACACCCGAACCTACACAGACGCCAACTCCCGAGCCAACACAGGCACCAACGAATACACCAATTCCGACAAACACTCCTGTTCCAACGGTATCACAAACACCAACAATTACCCCAACGCCAACAGGTGTCTTGCCAACTCTCCCCGTAACACTTACTCCCTCACCAACACAATAACATATCATCTTCTCTCCTTTGAACAGTTTTTGTATAATGACATACATGCCAACAACACGACTTGAATCATTTGCAAAATACGCAGGTATTGCAACAGTTGGTGTCGAATGGCTTGCACTTCTTTTCTACTATATTCTTGTACCTGCATATTTCGGTGGCAAATATCCAATTAGTTATTATGCATATTTACCGCAAACAAAATTTATTTTTGCTTGTTGTTACACCCTTGCAGGTTTCTTTTTTTGGATCTTTATTCACCACCATCTCAATAAATACTATCAAGTACCAATCAAAATCTTTGTAGTATCCATGGTATTCTTTATTGCCTTGGCAATCATTCCCTTTGATCCCACTGATCCCATGAGTAGTAAAATTCACCAATATCTGGGAATGTTATCATCCATTTTCTGGCTAATTGGAATGTTGTTTTTGATAAAAAATGCACAGAATAAAATCGTTTCTCTCGTAACATTTTTCACAATGATTATTAGTCTTGTTCCTTTTTTCTTATTTCTTTCTGCTCCAAAAGGTAGCCAACTCATTTTTTTCTTGGAGGCAAGCTCGTGGCTGCTGTGGCAATTATGGATTATTTGGATTTCATTTTATAGTTATGGCCACAAAAAAATCTAAAAAACTAACGCAGATTATTTTCCAAAATTTCTTTTTCTTTTTTCAAAGTCCTCAAGCGCTTTATCAAATTCTTTCACACTAAAATCAGGCCAAAGAACATCAGGAAAATAGAGTTCACTGTAAACAGATTGCCACGGAAGAAACCCACTGAGTCGTTCTTCTCCACTCGTGCGAATAATTAAATCAGGATCCGGCTGATCCTTTGTATAAAGATACGAGGAAAACATTTTCTCATCAATATTCTTTTTTTTGTCTTCAATCAAGCGATTCACCGCCCGCAAAATTTCCGCCCGCCCGCCGTAATTCAAACCGATATTCACTGTAATCGCCGTATTATTTTTTGTCAAATCTAATACCTTTTCAAGATTTTCAACAATATCTGTCGGAAATGCAGTAATATCACCAAGAACCTTTACACGTACCCCATTACTATGTAATCGCTTTATCAAATCACCAACAAATAATTTTCTAAAAATGTGCAATAAGACATCAACTTCTTTTTTATCTCTATTCCAATTTTCTGTTGAAAAAGCCCAAAATGAAAGATGCATAATTCCCTTTTTATGCGCATGATCAATCAGTGGTTCAATAGCTTGATACCCTTTTGTGTGTCCGGCAAGAAGTGGCAAGAGCCGTTTTCTCGCCCACCTTCTATTGCCATCCATGATAAATGCAACATGCTGTAACATAAATTTAATGACAGTTAGAATAACGATAACTAAATTTTATTTTTTTTCACCAAAAGTTGTGTCTCCTCAACACACCACGGTGAATACCCCTCAGGATGTTTTTCAATTTCCACAAGCCATTTCTTCCAAGGAATCCATTTTATTGCTTCAATTTCATCTGAATTTGGTGCAGGCGTTTCATCAGTATACCCTACCAAAACGGGACAAATTTCATTTTCAACAATCCCATCTTTCTCAGCCCTATAACGATAATCAGGCAGTGCAACTGATAGTTCTGCTTTTTTAATCCCTAATTCAAATTGTAATCTCCTCTTTGCAGCTGCGAGGGGCGTTTCTTTCAATCGTAAATGTCCACAAACAGAATTTGACCAAACAAGAGGCCATGTTTTCTTCTTGTGACTTCTCTGTTGCAGAAGCAATTCTCCTTGGGTATTAAACAAAAATACAGAAAAGGCACGATGCAAAGGAGTATCTGAAGAATGGGCTTTCAATTTTTCCATTGTTCCCAAAACCTCATTCGAATCAGTAACTAAAACAACATAATCTTTCATATTAAAATAAATGTTTATTGATTACTCGTGCACCATCACTCGGATGATTAATAATCGTCTTTTGTACCCCTTCTATCATTTCTGCCAATGCTGCAACTTTTTTTGCATTTTTCTTTTCACAAATCAAATGCACATTCTGTCCAGTATTAATAGTGAAATAAACCTCAACACCCTCCTTCCGCCATTTTTTCACTGCCTTCATAATACGCAGTGTCTCCGGTAATAAATAAATAAGTGATGGCGTTGACGTCAACATAATCGCATGTAATTCTAACGCTTCTTGCTCAATTAGCTCACCAAATTGTGTGAAATCTTTTTGTTTCATGAACTTTTTCACCTGTACAATTTTATTATGAATATTTGAAAGTCTCACTGGAAAAAATGGACTTG
>DATIGJ010000165.1:0-4366 GCA_035454765.1 Patescibacteria group bacterium | reverse complement strand
TATAGGTCATTGATTTTTAGACAGAGAGAGAGTATTATTCACTTTGATATGGCACGACAAGAACGATCATTACGGAGTAAGCAAGAAAGAAGAGAAAGAAATATGCAAATCCTCAAAAGAGGAACTGCAACAATTCTCGTTCTTGGTGTTTTATCAGGAATAGGCTATGGTGCCTACCAAGGTGTTCGATGGATAGGGCAAGAGAATCAGAAGTATGAACAACAACTTGCTCAAGACAGGATTGATCAACGTGCTGCCTTTGATCGGGCAAACGCTGTAACTCTTGAGGTGGGTGGACAGTTCCAAACTTTGCCAATCCGTAATCTTGGCGAAGACAGGCCTAGAGCTTATAATGATCAATATTGTGGAGGTAAAACTTTAAATTGTGGATTACATAACTTTGTGTATGATACTGGTAATGCGACTGCGTTATTCATGAATGACAGCGTCAATGCTAATTTTGATAATTCTTCTAAGATTATCTATACACGAGATGCGAGTACTCCGGATATTCATGATAATGGAAAACCAGGCCCTGTCCAAGCGCTTATAGCAGTTGATGGCGATCGTCCCACACCAGAACTCAAGGCACGTGTGCTTGCGAATGGCAGTATAGAGGTTGTGGATGTGGCTGCTGAGAAAACGCCAGATCCATATGATGGGTTTGAAGGCAGTCCAATTGTTGTTTTTGTGAAAGACGATCCTGAGGCTCCCAGAGTAACTGCGGAACCAACTCCAAGCGTTAGTCCTTCCCAAGCTGATCAATTTGCAGCAAGAAGATTCATCTTCGCTCATGGTGATTTACTCTAATACGTTCCTTCAGTCTTTGACTACCAACTTAACAATGATCATTTTGATATCTTAATTTATATTTAATACTAGTAATTTTTCTTGACTTTCACACAAAACCCCATCCTTTTAAAGGTAACACCTCTGTGAGAGAAATTGACGGGGGCAGTCTAAGAGCCAAAAAATCTCTCGTTGTTGATCTTGAAGTTCTTGGAGATTCTATAATGCATTATCTTAGTGACCAAGGAGGACCAGTGGGGATGGGAGAAAAGTTTTTTATTCGTACTACGAGGAGAGGTTCCGAACTCTGTACTGAGCGAGATCCGGTACATGGTCGTGCCTTGACAGAAGCGGATAGAAGAAAAGTAAAAGCTCTTGTTAATCTGAGAAGAAGAGTGCCGGGAGCAAGGATTACATCTCGTCCCGTACCTGCGCGTTCTTAGAAATTTCTTCTTTATTACCACTATCCGTGAGGGTAGATTTCTACATATTGTTCAGGCGTTTCTGGTGTCATTCTCAATCTTGCTATGTCGTGGGTTGTCAGTTCATCACCAACAGCAATCATTTTCTCTGCCAAGTTTTGTGCCTTTGTCAACCAATCTTCAGGTCGATTACTGTTAGCAGGATTAATATAATATTGATAGAGATGTTTTCGAACATTTTGTAGCTCCCCTAATTCATCAACATCGTTACGTTCCAGCAATACTTCTGCAAGCCTTGCATAATTGTCATTGAGGATCATTTCTGGTTGGGATGCCAAATAATGGTAATCTTCTGCGACTATTTCATGTAGTTCCTGTGTTGTCATATTTTCTTGGTGTTGCGTGTAATATTGCCATGCGAGGTCGTAAACGGTAGGAGAATCAACAATTCCTTTTTGGTGGAATCCTTCAAGAATTTGAACAAAGCCTAGTTTGATACTTTCCCCTTCTGCATATGAAGGATCGTCAGCAGACGGATCGATAAAAGAGAGCGTTGCTTCATTCGGACCGGTTGCGTGGATAACAAGAAGCCATTCATGTCCTTCTTGGATACCGCCCTCTGTTACCATATAAACATTTCGTAATTTTTCAGGATAGGAATCCTTGAGTTCGTTAAATACCGCAAGTGTTGCTGCCGCATATCCTTCACATTGGATTGGTATTCCTCGCTTGAGTATTGTATCAATGGGTATGTCATAGTTGGTTTCTATTTCTCCTGTTGGTTTGATTGGATACTCTTCATGGTAATCAACATTTGCAATTACAATCGCAGCTGACAAATTAATTAATTGTTCTACAGTTGGTTCATCTTGAGGGGCAATATTAAGGTAAGAACGAATATCTGCCCGTTGCGTTTGTGCGCGTACCCAATCGCTGAATGCACTAGCATTATCGATTTTGAGAGGGAGCAAACCAAAATTTTCCATATAAGGATCACTAAGGGTGGTTATTTGTTTAATTTTGTCGTTTATTGGTATGAAATCTTCGGTTTCTGATATATTAACATTATCCCAAGGCTGAACGTTCAAACGTGTAGGAGTCCCGTTGCTTGCATTTTCAAGCACAACAACGCTTGCTGGTACCAATGGGTTTGAAATATCAAATGGAGTTTGTGTTGGTCGTTGCTCGAAACCTGCTAGTGCGAGTATTGATGCAACGGCTAGAGTAGTTGCTGTAGCGGCTCTTCGTTGTGTTCTCACCTTGTCTCGCAGTGGGAGCTTTGCTCGTTCAACTTTTGGGGGTGCTTCAGACTTGGGCATAGTTTCTATTTCAAACTTATCGTATACAGCGTCGGGGGGGTGTTCTGATTGCCCAAATTTGTTAAAATGACCAGCTTGGATCCATCCGGCCACGGATAGACATAATGATCAAGGAAGGGTCCTGCATAGATCGTTGTCATATTGGCTCCATCGTCTTCGACAATCTCAATTTTTCTGTCATGGACATACACAAGGTGTCCAGAATCGGGGAACCAGGTAAACGGTGTCGTGCAGGAAACGTCTTCAATGGCGGTACAGAGCGTCTCAATACTGTCAACAATGCGTGTGTTAATATCTTCTTTGATATCATAGACATAAATGGCGTTTTCCTCAAGATCACGTCGTTCATAGAGAAAGTTGTTGCCGATGAGGCGGGGTTTGAGAAATACCGGCATGTCTGCTGATTGTGACGCTTGATAAAGGATTTTTGTTTCATCCGGTGACCAGGCGAGAATTCTGAAATTGTCTGAAACGAAGTTTCTGACGGGTACTTTGAGCGATTCCAGCAGAGCTTTCTCTTTATCGCTTCGTTGCTCGTGCCATATGTCTGTTGTGGCCTGAAGTGTTGGTGTGATATCCTGAGGGACGTCGTTGAAGTTACCCGCGTTGAGTAAATACGAGGTGGTTATGCCGTCTGTTGTTATAGCTGCGAGAATTTGTTTGCCGTCAGGCGACCAGGTGATTGCAGCAGTTGAGAATGCCGCGAGGGTATCGTCTACAATTTGACTGCCGCTTGCCTGTCCGGCGAGAACAGGAAAGACACGGTTTTCCATCTCAAGAACATAAATACCGTTCTTCTTTGCAGAATTTGAGGCGATGCGGAAAGCGATTTTTGTCCCTGAGGGGTCCACAACTGCTGATTCAACCCCAAGTGTTGAAATGCTTTGGAGAGTTGGTGCTTTGGGGAAGAGGAGTGCGTCCGCACGACTCACCACTTCTTGGGTGATGTCAATATCTTTTTGCCAGTCGTTATAGCCTTCTTTGGCAATTTTTACTGTGTATTTTCCTGGCGTGAGATTGATTGCTTCATCGGTTGCTGTAGTCAGGTGGTCGTCAAGATAGACCTGGGCGCCATTGGGTTTGCTTGTCAACTGGAGGATACCTGTTTTAGCGATTTGTGGGCGATCTTCCTGAAAACCGATGCGGTAGCCCCGTCCATAGAGAATTGCAATAATGGTCAGAAGTACCAAAAAACACAAGACTGCGACTGAGATAAGTGCTTGTTTTTTCGGTGAATGTCGTTCATGGTTGTGGGGTTCATGGTCGTGACGGTCGGTATGTTGTTGGTGTTTCATAGTCTGTAAGAGAATTATACTCCGTTGTGTGGGGTTTGCAAATGAGTACTTACATGCTATTATCAAATAAACCATGCCCAAAGGGATAAAATGATATAGAAAATTAGTATTTTGATATAGTAATAAAAGTCAAAAGTTAAGATTCAAAAATCAAAATCACAAATAAAAAATCAAAATTTTTATCACTTTTTAATTTTACATTGTACTTTTGCTTTTTGACTTTTGCATTTTGAATTTATTTTATGTTTAACTTAAATTTACCTACAACCAAACGCATCGGGATTGATTTGGGTACTGCCAATACCCTTGTCTATGTGGTTGGTGAAGGAATTGTGCTCAATGAGCCCACAGTTGTTGCCGTGACTGCTGAGGAAAACCGTGTCGTTGCGGTGGGACATGAGGCGAAGGAAATGCTTGGCCGCACCCCGGGAAATGTCACCGCTTTGAGACCACTTCGTGACGGTGTCGTTGCTGATTATACGATTACTGAGGCCATGCTTTCTTATTTTATTGATAAAGTGTGTGGTAATGCACGTTTCTT
>DATIGJ010000164.1:0-2023 GCA_035454765.1 Patescibacteria group bacterium | reverse complement strand
TTCAGGGCAAGGAAACTCCTTCGGTGGATTTACTGCAAGTAGTGGTAAGGGTATTGTTGGGCATTTCTTTTACCCCATTCAATAATATTGCAATAATTTTCTGTTATACTTACAGACATGTTAAGTATTTTGCAGAGATATAATTCTTTAGAGAAGATAAATAAGCTTGCTTCGTGTTTTTTAAATAAAAAAGAAACGGTGTTGGATTTTGGATGTGGGGATTTATCTTTCGCAAAAGCATTTAAAAAAAAGAGATCCTCAGTGGAGATAACCGTCGTTGATGTTGTTGATTTTCATAACAGAGATAAGAAAGTGACATTTGTTCATTACGACGGAAAAAAACTTCCTTTTAAAAATAAATCATTTGATACCGTTATTGCTTTTCATGTTTTACATCATACAACCGATGCAAAAAAATATTTTAAAGAACTCGTCAGAGTAGCAAAAAAACGAATTCTTCTCGTAGAGTCAGTTGCAAGAACTCCGCTGGATTTTCCCGGCATGCGGTTTATGGATTGGGTATTTAATATTTGGAAACCTGAAAAAGTGCCCATGACTTATCAGTTCTTTTCAAGACAAGAATGGTACAAGGAATATAAAAAAGCAAAAGTTGAAATAATTTCGGAAACGGATGCAGAAATTGCACCAATTCCATCATTTTTTCCGACAGGTAGATCAACACTTTTTGAGCTGAAGAAACGATGAAACCACAAGATATACTATTTATATTATTATTGTCATTTCTTTTGTGGAAAAGAGATCCGAAGTGGTTTGTCGTGGCAGGATTAGGTTGCTTGGTACTCTCAATGCCGCTTTTTCATTTTTGGATCTTTTTTACCGCAGAGCGACTTGTCTGGTACGCCGCGGCATTTCTTTTTTTCGCATGCCTAATTTTTTTATTTTTGAAGCCAAAAATTAAATAAATATTAAATTTTTCCTATATTGACAAGTAAATCGTGTTAATGTTAACTAAATATTATGCGGGGAAAAATTAAAAAAAATAAAAAAAGATTTCCTTTTTTTCATTCGTTGAGACTCGTTGCTATACCTCTTATCTCTATCGTTATTGCCTTTGTTGCCATCGTTACTATTACACAGATGGTTTTTGCTCATGGTGGCGATGAGAGTCTTATTCATTCCTGTGTTGGAGAAGTAAATGGTAAATTAACGATTGTGAGCGTTGATGAGGATTGTGATACAAATGAGTATTCACTTGATTGGATCAAAAATGTTTTCGCCGGTACAGGGCTTGATATTTCTCGTGATGAATACGGGGCAACATTGTCAGCAGATGTTACATTTCTACAAAAAAGAGTAACAGGGACCTGTTCTATAGGAAATGCGATTAAAACAATTAATGAAGATGGCACAGTAGGTTGTGAAAGTGTCGGATCAAGTGGTGATATAACGAGTGTGACAGCCGGGACAGGCTTGTCAGGTGGTGGAACATCCGGAGATATAACGTTGAATATTGCTGATTTGGGTGTGACGAGTGCTAAGATAGCATCCGGATCAGTAACGCCTGATAAGATTTCCAATGATGCTTCTGAATCTTCACGAGTATATTCATGGGTAGATAATTCAAATACTTACTCAATCAGTGCTTCGAGTTACTCAACTGTTACCATACCCACTGATATTACGATTACGGTACCAACAGGTAAGGCATATAATTATATGGTGACGTATGCAGGGGGTATGCTATATGATTATTCAGAACGAGTAGGGAGCAATACCTCATTTTATGGAACTTACAGCGCGACTCTTTATGCAAATTCTACGTCAGTGAGTATCCCTGTCGGGTTAGTAGAAACTGGAAATAGGTATAGTTGGAGTGCATTTGGTAACAATAATTATTGGAGGGCAGATTATGACGCAACGTGGTTAGTACGTCTTACTGAGGGAACACATACGTTGAAAGTACAAGTTGGTGGCTATTCTGACAACACAATGAATTATGCTCATTTTCAATATAATCGAGTACAGGCAATGCGTGTCTTCTAATAAATCCTTCGTTATTTAG
>DATIGJ010000163.1:0-2764 GCA_035454765.1 Patescibacteria group bacterium | reverse complement strand
GGGAAGTGTTTGATTCTCCGGTCGGTTTTTATAATCAAGATACAGCATACAGAGAAGAGCGATTAAACATGAACTGAGAATAAAGCCTGCGAGTTGCGGAAGACTATAGCCAAGTGTCGTTCGGGCATAGACAGGATTGAGAATAGCGATGACGTTTGCGGCAATAGTAATAATAAACCAGTTGACCGGCCAGAAAATATGATCCATGAGAACATTAAACACGACAACTGTCTTTCGGAAGAAAGGAACATTTGGTACGGTCAGCCACCATTTAATATAGAGTGGATCATCTGAAACACCCCACGACCACCGTCGTTCCTGAGTGTATTTATTTTTTAGACTATTAACGTAGCCGACTGAGAGTGCTGCATCCATAGAGGTTTTTAGAAAAATTGGTTCTACCCAGAGATTTCCTTTCATACGGAAAAATGCTTTAAAGAAAATTCGGTAATCTTCCGGAATGACATCAACATCCCAGAAATCAATATCTTTCAGGAGTTTAAATGATAATGAATAGGTTGCGTTGGTAACAAGACGATCTCCTTGCACAAGCAGTCCTGTTCTCCATAAACTTCCAAAGAAGGAGATAATTCGTGTCGGTGCGGGAACGTGCCAGATGTTATTGTAGTAGACTGTTGCTGACTGCCAGAATTTGTTATGGCGTTTTGGATCGGAGAGGAATGAATAGGCAAGGTATGAAAAATATTCTTTATGAAATATTGAATCGGCATCAACCGATGAGACCGTTGCGAAGTTCACATCATGTTTGTCTTCAATAAATAATTTTTGATAGGCGACACGTCCTGCAAATGCTTCATTGGATGATTTTCCTTTCACTTCGCCAGGAAGATCGGGATGATATGTGGCAAAAATATTTCCGAAGATGTGTTCAAATTCTTTGATGAGAATTTTTGCTCGTGTTTTTGCTTCTTCTTCGCGTTCTTCCATCGCCAAGACAACATGGAGTTGTTTACGAGGAAATGATTGGTTTGCTAGTGCCTGAAGGGTGATTCTGATTTTATCTACTTTTTCTTTGTAATTAGGAATAACTAATACATGATTAACTTTATGGACATCTGAAAACCTTTTTGCTTTTTCATACCAGTTTTGTTTTTCTGCTCGTTCAATTTTTTTCCTTGCTATATAAGCCGTTATGACAAGGGAGAATGATTTATAAAACCAGTACACATCAAAAAAGAGAATGAAATAAGCGAGAAAAGTTGGGAAAAAGAGTGATCCCCAGAGCGGAAAAAGGATAATGGTCCACGCGACGAAACCGGGAAAAATTTCAAGAAGACGACGAGTTTTAATTGGATAACGAGTAAAGATGTGATTGAAAAAATTAGTCATGCGAGCTTCGTAAATATATTGTACACATTCTTGTCGGTCTGTTCTACAAGTTCTTCAAAAGTGACGTTTTTTATCTTTGCAAGAAATTGAGCCACAATTATAGCATATGCAGGTTCATTTCTCTTGCCTCGATGAGGTAACGGAGCAAGATATGGACTATCTGTCTCTACCACAATTCGGTCGAGAGGGGTTACTTTAATTAAATCCGTTAGTGGAAGCGGTTCATCTGGAGGTAATCCTTCATACATACTATTTCCATCAAAACCGACGGAAAAGCCAAGATGCAAGGTCTCTTTGAGAGACTCAAGACTTCCGGCCATGCAATGAAACATGCCAGGATTTGGTTGCAAAAGATTTTTATGCGTCTTCAGGATTGTGATTATTTCTTTTCGTGCTTCTTCATTTCTGCTATGAATTTGCAGTGGTAGTTTTAATGTGTGAGCAAGTTCCAGTTGTGTGATAAAAATCCTTTTTTGTACTTGTGGATCAACAATACCATTGGATTGATAGTTATGAAAATCCATACCAATTTCACCGACACCAATCACCTTTGGATGACGTGCAATGGTTTCGAATTGTTCCAACCAGGTAGATCCTTCGACAATCTCAAGATGACGTCCTTCGGAAGTCACTTTATCTGCATGATGAGGATGGATGCCAACGACTGCATAGAGATTGTCATATTTTTCCGCGAGTTCAACCGCCCACGCACTTGATGTAATACTTGTTCCCGTATTAATGATTGTGTGTACGCCGGCTTCTTTTGCCCGTTTGATAACATTTTCATAATCGTTCTCAAACGCATGAAAATTAAGATGACAATGGGAATCAATCATACAAAGTAGTCAAATTCAGGTCGTGCGTCTATCAGTGAGAATGCCAGTTTCATTTCGTCAGGTGTATTTATTTTGATAATTTTAAATTTTCCTGAAGTAGTTTTTTTTTCATAATCATGAGTTATTTCAAGTATATGAATACGTCCCCAGTAGATCCATTTGCCGTCTTTATTTTCAACGAGAAAATTTCTTACAGGAGGTACTTTATAGATTCGTATATCTGGTTTGTTACTGAAGGTGAAAATTTTATTTTCAAAATTTTCGAGTAGATACGGGGTTTGTAAATGTTGCTCTATATCTAATTCAACAGGAAACCCTTGCTCTTTAGTAAGTTGAAGTGTGTCATTAATTTCTATAAAGCTTCCCATAATTATAAACGTGGAAATAATGGTTTCTGGGATACAATTTTTGCTTCGCTAAATTGTTTGAGAATTTTTTCTGAGGTCTCGGGCATGAATGGCTGCAGAAGAATACTGATTTCCTGAATACGATCTATACAATGCGCAAGAACGCTTTTAAGACGATCGCTATCCTTCTTTGCAAGTTCCCATGGTTTTTCTTCGTTGATATATTTATCC
>DATIGJ010000162.1:0-2113 GCA_035454765.1 Patescibacteria group bacterium | reverse complement strand
CAGAGATAATTTTCATCAAATTTTTGTAGCCAGTTTCGTTTTCTGCAAGAAGAATCAGATGATTGTATTCTTTATCAAGGGTCGCGTCTTTGTCGTAAAGTGATCTTTTGGCGACGTAAATTTCACAGCCAATGATGGGTTTGATTTCGGCAGCTCTACACGCACTATAAAATTTGATTGCGCCGTACATGTTGCCATGATCTGTGATGGCGAGTGCTTTCATGCCAAGTTTTTTTGCATGCTCGACCATAGTTTTTGTTTTTTGAAGCCCATCGAGAAGAGAGTATTCAGAGTGGTTATGAAGGTGAACAAAGTCAGCCATAAACTGGTTCTATTATAGAATCGTACAACACGATTGTCGAGGGCGTAAAGTAAATATTATGATTGTTGTGGATAGAGTTGTCTTCCTCGTGGAGTTTTTATTACAAGAATATTTTGACCTTCATCATAGTGATATAAGTTTTCATAGCTGTTTGTCGTTATTTGATTACCTGCTCCTTCAGCAAGAATCGTTTTCATGTTATTAACAGTTGCATCGACATTACCCGTTACTTTTAGTTTTGTGACTCTTCCTCGGCGAACAGTAATTTTAGTTTTCTGATCAGACTCTCCATAATAAGAAGATCCAACGAAATCTGCTGTTCTTGTTGTAAAAGTAGAAGGATTGTACAAGAATGCTCTATCTGTATGCCAATCTACGATAGCTGTTGCACGATCTTTTACTTCGATTCGGGGTGCACTGCCACGAACATGAAGCGTTGCTGCTGAGTTTGCGAGTCCTTCATTGTGAAAAGTACGAACAGAAAGTTGTGCACGACTACTGGCTTTAGGGTCGTGAATACTGACTTTACTACTTACCCAGACATCAATTTTCCCTGAAGCATAGATGGAGACACTTTTCTCATCTGTGCGTGCCCATCGTGAAGGTCTGACAACGTATCCGCCTTTTTTGTCTGTTCTTACTTTTGGTGCTCTTTGATCTTTTGATCTTACAATAACGAGTTTTGAACCAGGAAAACCGCGAGAGTATTCAGTAGTGATTGTTCCAAACTGTTGAGTTTCTTGCCAAGGATCAACCCTGCGGATAATGTGTCTTTTTGTGATTCCTCGAAACCAAGATGCTTCAAATCTATTAGCCATGGCAGCATTCTATTTTATTATTATTTCTTTGTCAACAGAGCAGTTTTTTTAATTAAATGAAAGATAGTTTTTCTTAATTG
Organism: Patescibacteria group bacterium; assembly: GCA_035454765.1. GTDB lineage: Bacteria > Patescibacteriota > Microgenomatia > Levybacterales > UBA12049 > DATIGJ01. The sequence continues at coordinate 893 of DATIGJ010000162.1, read as the reverse complement.
ATTTATTTTAGATGAGAAAGTAATTTTTCTTTCACTAATTGTGCGTCGATTTTTTTGCCTACTTTTCGCATCACCATACCGACAAGAAACATAATAACCGTCTCTTTACCGCTTTTATAATCGGCAACTGCTTTTTCGTTTTCTTTGATGACATCTGTAATAAAGCCTGCGAGTTCATTCTCGTCAACGTCAACTGTCTGAGTTGCTGCAATGAGTTCTTTTATAAGTGTTGCAGGAAGAATAGCATCAATAGTTACTTTTTTATTGATAATCCAATTTGCGACGTGTTTTGCTGTGAGTTTGTGTTCTTTGCCCACTTCCACTGTTTCTTCGAAGTAATCGGCAAGTGCCCGTTCTCGTGTGAGGATTTCAGCATCGGCAAATGGAAGGGTATATTCTTTCTCGAAACGCTTTAGTTTGACATCGGGCATTTCCGGCATCTCTGATTTGAGAACTTCGATTTGTGCTTTTGTCGTTATAATCGGGGGAATATCAGGTTCCGGAAAGTAGCGGTAATCCTGTGCATCTTCTTTGCTTCGCTGAGAGAACGTTTTTTGTCGTATATTGTCATAGCCTCGTGTTTCCTGTGCCGGTCGTTCACCTTTCTCAAGGAGTTCTGTCTGTCTGGTGATTTCAAATTCGATAGCTTTTCCAACAAACCTGAATGAATTAATGTTTTTTACTTCAACTTTGTAGTTCGGAAGCAAATTTGTTGGGATTGCTTCGTCGTTTTTAACTCCTCGCAATGACGATGTGAGGGCGAGGGAAATGTTGGGTTCCAGGCGCATTTCTCCTTTTTCCATATCAGCATTTGAGACATCAAGATAACGGACGATTTGCTGTAACTTTTGCAAATACTCGGTTACGTCTTTTGCATCATGGAAATCAGGTTC
>DATIGJ010000161.1:0-3059 GCA_035454765.1 Patescibacteria group bacterium | reverse complement strand
CCCGCGAGAAAAGAGAATACGAAGGTTATCCTGATGTTGATTTTTACTTTCACAGCACTTTCAATCCTTAGTATTTTTGCGATCAATCCGACAATCGTAACAATCATTGAACTTCATAAAACACTGGACGATAATCAATTTGTCTATCAACAATTACTTACGAAAAAAAATAATTTAAGCAACCTACAACAACAATACAGTTCGCTTTCGGAAGAGCTCTCATTTCTTTACTCCGCAATACCTGAAACAGCCAATGTGCCTTACGCAATCAGACAAATTGAATCTATAGCACAACAAAACAATGTCACCATTATTTCCCTTTCCGTTTCTCCGGTTATTATCAGCGACCCAAATCAACCAGTCGGCGTCAAAACCCATTCATCTTTTTCTTTTTCTATTCAAGCTGTAGGCTCATATCAAGATATGCTCGCTTTCGCAGAAACTATTACAGATTTTGATCGAATGGTGACTATAGAATCACTCTCGTTTGTCCGAGACGACCAACAAGACAGATTGATTCTTGGGATTAGTGGCCGTGAATATTTTAAACAATTATGAAACCTGCTAAAGTAACACAAAAAGACTTTCTTTTTCTCACAATTTCATTTTTTGTCATTGTTGTCATGTGGATAGCATTCAATATTTATCATGCAGCTGTTACTTCAACAATTTCAGAAGACTTACAGATGCAGCTTACTCCGATTGCTGGAACCTTTGATACTACTACCCTCGAAGCATTACAATCCCGAAAAAAAGTTGACCCTCTCTTTACAAGTACCATTATTGAGGGTCCCGGAGCAGCAGAGGTCGCTTCTGAAGAAGCTGAACTTGTACCTGAGGAAACAATCACCCCATCTCCGCTTCCTGACGAATCGCCGACTCCGTCAATAACAATTACGATCGAAGAAGAGACAACGACACCGACGATAACACCATGAGCAAAATAAACATTTCCATTTGGGACAGACGCCTTCCTGCTTTTTTAGGATTTTTTGTTTTTGCCTTTTCACTCTTTACTATTGGCTGGCTGAGTACAAACACAGTTCTTTTCGGTACGAAGGCAGCAACTGACGCAACGCCCAAAAATGTACAAATCAGTAATATTTCGGACACATCATTTACTGTCTCGTACCTCACTGACGACGCTTCTGTCGGTTCGCTGCAATACGGAAAAACAAATGAGATCAAACAAGTGGTTCTCGATGATGAAGAAAAAACAGTTCATTCTTTAACGGTAACAGGTCTTACTCCAGCAACTGAATATCAATTTTCTATTCTCTCTGACAGTCAGATCTATTTAAATAACGGAAGAGACTATTCGGTAAAAACGGCTCCATCACTACAAAAACCACAAACAACAGCACTGTTGCGCGGGAAAATCATACTCGATAATGGTAGTCCACCTCCTGCAGCACGTGTCTCTCTTTCAACATCCAATTCACAACTGCTCTCAACAATAACAAAAACTGATGGCACATACGAGATAAACCTGGGTGCGGTAAGAAATACGACACTCACAAGTTTTCTGACGTTTTCCGACAATTCTGTCTTCCAGATGGAAGTTATGGATCAAGAAGCAAGGTCAACTGTTTCCTTACGTTATGATCAAATTGAACAGGTGCCTCTCATTACCTTATCAAAAAATTACGATTTTCTAATAGGCAACCAGCCACTTTCACCATCACCGATCGCTTCAGCTTCTGGGACTCCTCCTGCATTTCCGACCAGTGAGACACCCGCAACCAATACACCACAAATCTTGACGCCACAGGAGGAGCAATCGTTTAAAGACCAGCAACCGTTATTCAAAGGGAAGGCTGTACCAAACGAAACCGTTACCATTACAATTAACTCTGAACACACTATCTCTGCAACAGTTACTGCAGATGAGAATGGAGATTGGGAATTTCGACCCGATGAACAGCTTGAACCAGGAGAACATACGATTACGATTCGTACCCTTGACGCATCTGGTATTTTCAGGACTATTACGCAATCATTTGTCGTCTACGCGGAAGGCGGACAATTTACTGAGCCATCCATCTCTCCAGCACAAACGACAACAACGACACCAACACAATCAAATCAGCCAACCACCACGCCGACAACTCCACCTTCAGCAACGCCTACAAGGCAACCATCACCAACAACAACAGCAAGTACTTCGGCAACACTCACACCGACACAAACTACCGTTGTATCACCTTCCATAACAAACCCACCAATTCCTATTTCAGGCAATACCTCCATAACGACACTGCTTATTGGTGTTTTTTCTGTCATAGCCATCGGAGCTTTACTTTTTGTATTTGCTGCCGTATAAACTAGGGTTTAGGGACTAGGGTCTAGGGTTTGTAATAAATACCCTATCCCTAAAACCTAACCCCTAAAACCTAACTCATGAATATTGCAATTATCGGAGCTGGCTTTACCGGATTATCAGCTGCATATCAACTTGTCAAAAAAGGATACCAGGTAACAATCTTCGAAAAAGATCCACAACCAGGGGGACTTGCTGTCGGTTTTCAGGAAAAATCCTGGGAATGGACTTTTGAGAAACACTATCATCACTGGTTCACAAATGACAATTTTGTTCTCAATTTAGCAAAAGAACTTAGACAAGAAGTGTTGATCAAAACCCCAAAGACGTCAGTCTATCTTGATCAGGAAATTTATCAACTTGATTCACCTCTCGCACTTCTTCTTTTTTCAAAATTGTCACTTTTTGAACGAATTCGCATGGGAATTGTTCTGGCACTTCTCCGTTATAATCCATTTTGGAAACCTCTTGAACATATCCATGCTACAGCAATTCTCCCACGTGTCATGGGAGAACGCGCGTGGGAAATGATCTGGAAACCGCAACTTGTCAATAAAATGGGACGATTCGCTGATGAAGTTTCACTTGTCTGGTTTTGGACACGGATAAACAAACGGACCACATCACTCGCATATCCGGCAGGCGGATATCTTTCTTTTGCACAAACACTCGTCAAAGCAATCGAAAAAAAAGGTGGCAAAGTTTTGTTGAACACCGACGTTACTGAAATAACAAAGGA
>DATIGJ010000160.1:0-5138 GCA_035454765.1 Patescibacteria group bacterium | reverse complement strand
GTGGACTCGAAGAGATTCGAACTCTCGACCTCATCATTGCAAATGACGCGCTCTACCAGCTAAGCTACGAGCCCAATTCTCCTTGTAAAAGTCCAACGGAATTTTGAGAACAAAAGAAATGCAGATTACGAGGCTAAAACCATTACCCTGAGCAATGTCGAAGGGTTGTAAAAACTATGTTTTTCGAAAGCATCATAAACGACAATTCTTTGTGTTCGTACAGAAGATAATAACATAGCAAATTAAGGCTGTCAAGAGTGGGTTTCAAAAAATTAAAAGTAGAAGATGTAGTTAGTTAATATATAATATACGTGTCCTCTTATCGCAAGCTTCTCCGGTATTGCATTTTTCTGAAATACCTTACGCCAGCAATTGCTGCACCCCACCAAGTAATTCTTGTAAATTCACTACGCACACCAAGAGAACTAACTTCCCAGACTGGCACTATTCCCAAAAATCTTTTACCAGTGTCCTTTACAGTTGCTGTCCCTAATTTATGCTCTGCGCTCATAACGTCCGTACTGTATACCTTTTATATTGGGATTGCAAGTGGGGCTAAAGGCTTCTCTATTTGAAGTACGAGATGTTTTTAGTTATCTGCTACCCTTGCTTCTTGAATTAATTTGTTTGCTTCACGATTTAATCTTCTACGTCTATTTGCACTGTGCCCCACACGTGCTGCTGCCAAAAAAACCCACGTCTCTATAAGCTGCATTGGTGGAGTTTGAAAATTGACAAATAGTTCATACGCACGATAAGCTACATTTGTGAAACTACTCGGCACAACCCAGACTCCATCCATAAGCACATGACTTTCAAAATCTTCTTTTGCGTATACACGTAGATCGCTTGCTGCTTTAGCCATCATAACTGATTTGCTTTCTGGATTATCATGACTTGCCCTCTCAATTTCATTTCGAAGTCTTTTTACAATTCGGCGGACTGGTTCTCTCAAGCCCAATATATTCTTTGCGGTAACTTGTCCCACACTTATATCTCTCTGTCTATAATGTATATATGGTCCTCTCTGTATATCTTTCATAATATACCTATAGTATAGATTAGCTTTGAATTTTTTTCAACCCCTGAAACTATATGCGGTAGGTAATAGATGTTATCTTTTCTCTTCAAGCCATCTTTCAGCCTCAAGAGCAGCCGCACAACCAAACCCTGCGGCGGTAACAGCCTGCATATATTGTCTATCATGAACATCCCCTGCCACGAAGACTCCTTCGATGTTTGTATGATAATGATCTTTGACCTTGATAAATCCTTTTTCATCAACGTCAATATTTTGGAACAGCGTACTGTTTGGAATATGTCCAATAGCGACAAAAATACCATCAATGTTTGCTTCCCAGGTAATAAATTCTCCTTCAACCGCAAGATTGCTATGAGGCAACAGTGGTGCGGTAATCTTATCTAACTCTGCTGGCGTTTTGGTCAGCAAACTTTTATCCGAAGGGTTTGTCTTTAATTTCACTTTTTCTACCTTCATCTCTCCCATCACTTCTTCTATCGTTGTGTTAAAAATTTGATGGATATTCTTTGTTGCAAAGACTCGATCCTGCATGGCCTGACTTGCCCGAAAGCTATCACGCCTGTGGACGATAAAGACATTTGTTGCAAAACGGGATAATACCAAAGCTTCTTCCATCGCACTGTCGCCTCCTCCTGCGACAATTACATTTTTGTTGCGGAAAAATGGCGCATCACACGGTGCACAAGAGGAAACACCACGTCCAATTCTCTCTTTTTCACCCGGGACATCAAGCCATTTGGTATCGGCCCCTGTTGCGATAAGAACAGACTTTCCTTCATATACCTTTCCTGCCACTGTTACAGCAAAGGGTCTTTTGCCAAAATCTGCCTGACTAAAATTATCATCAACAAATTCCGCACCGAATCGTTCAGCCTGTTTTCGCATCTTGGTCATCAACTCCGGTCCCTGAATACCTTCGGGAAACCCAGGAAAATTATCAACATCAGTTGTGAGTTGAAGCTGTCCACCCCACTTCACTCCTGCAACAACGAGTGTCTTTAAGGATGCTCGTGTCGTATAAATTGCGGCTGTTAAACCAGCGGGACCTGAACCAAGAATAATAACGTCGTACATAGTATTTGGGATTTAAGAAGTAAGATTCAGGATTTAAGAATTCTTAAATCTTAAATCTTTAATCCTAAATCTTTTAGGAAGCGAGAGCCTCATCGAACGCTTTTTTGTAAGCTTCTTTGCCTTGAGCTCCGATGATTGCTTTAACAGGCTTACCGTCCTTAAAAATCATCACTGTTGGGATACTCATCACATTGAATTGCCCTGCTGTTTGCTGATTTTCATCAACGTTAAGCTTGCCGACAATCATCTTGCCTGCATATTCTTTTGCAAGCTCATCAATCGTTGGACTCACCATACGACAAGGGCCACACCATTCTGCCCAAAAATCCACAACAACAGGTGTTTTACTTTGAAGAACGTCTTGTTGAAAAGTAGCGTCGGTAAATGTCTTATCTGCCATAGTGTTCATCTATAGTAGCAAGCAACACAGGTGGTGTCAACCCCGATTTCCGATACTTCCCTGTCTCATGCCACGCATCCATCCTCCCATATCCTGAAGCCGTGATCCTCGCCGATCTTCTCTCGTTGAAATCATATGCTGATCCCATCCTGTTGTTCCAAACGTTACCCGTGTCTCACCCTTTTGTAATAAACTGCTGATAACACTTCTCGTACGAGGTGCAGATACAATCGAATCATTATCCGTAGTATAAATTCCAAAATGTAACTGAGGGTTTCGTTTGAGCAAATGAGGAATAAGTGTCTGTACGTGGGAACGTGCGATTGCACGCTCTTCAGTGATAAGTTGTTGTACTTTCTGTCTTGCAGTCATCCTCTCTCCTTCATTGTGTTCAAAACGTAACTTTTCTCCTTTCGGAATTGGTGTCCCTCCTCTTTGTCTTCCCCATCCGGTAGCAACCTTTCCAAGCTCAATGGGAACATGAATTGCCGTACCAATCGTACTCCTTCCATCAATACCGACGGAATTCACTAATTCCACATTGCCAAACGCATTGGGATAATGTTCAACCATCGTTAAAGCAATCGCTCCACCATCTGAATACCCAATAAGGTCAAGTGGTTCCCCATCAAGTTTTCCTTCTTCACGCATTTTCCGTAATGCCTCCAACATATCTGATGCTTTATCACGATAATACTCCGGTATCTTTGCCCCGTCAGGATACCCATCGGCAATCTCTACACTCTTCGACCTTCCTCCCAAAAAAACAAAACTGAGCACCTCACTACCCGATGCATTCGCAATCTGTTGAATATCAAATGTAGCCTTTGCAACTCCTGTCCGTGGGTTAAGATTATGACCGGGAAGATAGACAATCGGACGCTGTTTTTCACCAGTAACTACTTCGTTTTCACCTGAAGGCATCGCGCGGACAACAACAAATTTTCCATGACCAAATTCAAATTCATTTACTTGGGGACTCCGTTGAGAAATATCTACAGCCTGCTCTGTCATATCATATTACTCCAGTTCTTCACTCTTCCCGCGGAGATAGTAAAACCACTGATCAAAAAAAGCAAAGAGTAGTTTAAAAGGTGTTTCAATAATAAAATCAAACAGCCAGAGAAAAATATTGATTTGCGATACTGTCTGCGTGAGTTTTCGTCCGACACGGATCACCGGCATAAAAAGAAAGTCACTCAACAGTGTCAACAATCCTTGTTTATCACCGACGCGGTAAATATTCGCAAGAAGACTAATCCTATATGCAAGGAAGGAAACAATCGCCAGGAAGAACGTAAAGATAAATTGACTGACAGGATTGAAATCGAGTTGCGTCAAAATAAGAATAATCCCACCAAAAGAAATCACAAAGGCAATAAGCCACAACAAATTAAAAATAAAGGCAAGAATTTTACTACTCTTTTGGACTTTCACAGTAATCAACCGGTTGCCAAGCTGCGGATTTTCTTCATGAAGCAACTGATTGATATACCCAAGAATCATCTTGGTGTTGTCATCGCCAGGGGTCCTAATCATAAAACCCACAATCACCATCAAGATTGGAGGAATGACAATATTCAAAATCAATGACGGCCACATAATATGCCCGTAAACGAATCTTTCGTACGTTCCTTCAACAGCAAACGCAAATCCTACTTTCGTCAATAAGATGAAGAAGACAGATCGGATAATAGCTCGTTTTACCTTCGATGCAATACTATTGTATCGAATTTGCGTGGCATGAAAGACAGCCTTTTCGAGTTCCCCTTCGTTTTCAAGAAGCGTTTTTAAATTTTCTTTATGTGACTCAAGAATATCTTCAAGGATGAAAAAGACAGCACTTCTTCGTTTAACATAACTGTAAATCCGATCTTTCAGAGGGTAGTTAAGTTCATTGAGGATCTCTTCATACCCTTTGAGGAAATTGGCAGCGGTGTATTCAAGTGTTTCAGGTGTCAATTTACCAAAATACTGCGAGAAGAGATGATAGCGAAGAAACGCCAGATCGTCTTTGGCAAAGGCTTTGCGTACAGCCATAAACACCTGTGCATCTTTTGTTTCCTGCGCATCATCGGTGATGGTGACATCATCCTTCAGAACATAAAACATGAAATTGGTCATGACTTCTTTTTTGTATTTAGGATTGAGAATATACTGAATATCCGAGGACATCAGGTCATAAATCCAATCGTTCATCACCTGATCAGATATTTTATGCTGCTCCATCACCTTGAACCGAAGTGCAAGATATAAGTCTATTGATTCTTCGACTCGCTTAACCACCGATTCAGCAATTTCATGATTGGGTAAATATCGCGCCCAAAGAAGTTCTTTTACCAAATGGAGTCCTGTTGTTTGACCGTTTCCACCAAGAAGTAAGCGGCGTTTTAAAATACGTTCAATCGTGGCACGCAGTACCACCTCATCCTCACGAAATTCCATCGCGTTTCTCAAACGTTCATACCATGAGGCAAATTTTGAAACAATGGGATTAACGGTTATTTTTGCCTCATCTTGCGGCGCAGGCTCTTTTTGCGTAAATGCCTGTAAAAGAAAATGCGCCATCGGCGACAAAGGACGGAATGCTAACATAAGATACCTCCTGATTATATACCATCG
>DATIGJ010000159.1:0-2830 GCA_035454765.1 Patescibacteria group bacterium | reverse complement strand
GTTCTATTTTTGGTGCCTGCCTTTCCGCAGGTTTTGAAGGTCGTACTTCTGCCATAACCATTATCTCTCAATAATAAGGTAAGTAGGCTTGATTGTAAATAGTTCAGGCTCAAATCAAAAATTGCTATAGGCTTGACTCGTGCGAAAAAAAGCGTATACTATAGCCATGATAAAACGTTTTACCTTCGTATCACCAGGAAATGCCGAGAAAATGCGAGGACTTGCTTCCCAAGTGACCTCATTTACCGCAAAAAAAACTCCGGGAAGTAGAAGAGAACGAGGAACTACAGCATTTGATGAACACATCACACCTGAAGGATTAGTAACGGTAAGGGTCTACGGTGTTGGACGTGATTCTGTTTTAATCCACGATCAAAAAACGGGAGATGGAGTAAGTGCAGCAATCCTTCACGGTCGTAGAAGAAGAGTGACTGACGTAAGGGTAAGAGTATCCTCGGGAAGTGATGACAGTGGAACTACCTTAAGACGACTTCTCCGCTCTGCTCAGCATGCAGTTGCTCCTGCTCGTTAATGTTTGAACTTCAAAACTGATCTACCACCCGCATCCTTCATACAACTTTTTAATTCCTTCATACAACTTTTAAATGCGACCGCATTTAAAAATTGTCAACGAAAAATGACTTCGTGACCATTGCTAATAAATTCTATATCCCCTTTCAGATCAGTTCGCAATGTTTGAATACCAAATTGTTGTAACAACTCCAAAATTTCCTTCTTCGGGTGGCCGTAACGATTGTCTGCACCGACAGAAATAACTGCCAGTTGTGGTAGTAATTTTTTGATTACATGCTCGTCCAATCCAGTGGTCGAGCCGTGATGCGGAATTTGTAGTACATCCAAACCGGAGACAACAATCTCCTTCATTTCCTCAAGAGGTGCATCACCTGTCAACAAAACTGAAAAATCCTTATAGGAAACAAGCACAGCAAGGGACGCCGACTCTGCGCTATTGGTAATAAACCGATCGGGATTTTTACTGGTAATAAACGCATCAGTCGGCGCTACAGTCGCAACTGTTACCTCACCCACCTTCCACCTGTCCCCTGCCACCACGTACCGCATCGGCACCTGTTTCTTTTGAATCTTTTCCATCAGTCCCACAAACGAATCCGTATTATTCTGAAGGTTTTCTGTTGCAAACTGATCAATCTTATACCGTTCAAAAACGTAATAATACCCCATGAAGTGATCTGTATGTGGATGCGAAAGCAACGCTACTTCAATCGTCCTATCCCAAAAAGGCATATGGTTTGATAAGCAATCAACGATTGCCTGATCTGGTCCTGCATCAAACAAAATCTGCTTTCCTGATGGAGTCGTAATCAATATGCCATCCCCCTGCCCCACATCGCAAAAGACAATATGAAGCTTATCATCATGAAATTTCTGGTACTGATAGAAAAAAAGTGTCGTGAAAACGAATAGCGCAAAGAAGGTGATGAAAAAAATCTTTTTCATTGCATCACGAATCAAGAATTATGAATCATGGGTTTTATTTCCCTTGCTTCTTGATTCATGCTTCATGATTCTTTGCTTTCGGCTCATCCAAACTAAAAATGACGAAAGCACAAAGTAATATCCCACCGTTAATTGCCACGGAAATTCGTCCACCACAAAATTTAAACCAAAACCCCCGAAGAATGACACCGCTGTTTCGAAAAACCAAAGAAACGGAATTGTCAAAAAAATGATTATTTTCCCAATCGGCGCAAAAATCAGTCCGATGACAACTCCCAACACCCCTAAAACCATCAAAATCGGGACTGTCCACAAAATGAGAACATTTACCAAAACTGAAAGGACTCCGACACTGCCAAAAGTACCAAGAAGAATTGGAAGGGTCCCCGCTTGCGCCGATAGAGTCGTTTTCAAATCTTCTGCAAAAAAAGCAAACCCTTGTCCCGCGAAGCCTTGGCGAAGTGGAAAATTCAGCCTTGAATTGATAAGTAATATACCCAGTGTAGCCATGAATGATAATTGAAATCCGACGTCCCAAAGAAACGCTGGCGACCAGAAAAGAAGGACAAAGCCAGTGACAAAGAGTGCAAACAATGCAAGGTTCTGTCTCCCGAAAAAACTTGCAGTAATTGCAATCATTGCCATAATTGCTGCGCGTAAAATTGACGGCTGGAAGCCCACCAAAAATGAATACAATATGACTACAACAATCGCCAAAAGGAGTGAAGTTCGCCTTGTGAAAAGCCTCCCCAGTGAAAACAAAACAGCTCCGACAAAAAATGCAACGTTCATTCCGGATGCCGCGATAACATGCAACACCCCTGTCGAGCGCATAGACTCCATAAAGTCATCAGGGAAATGTTCGTTAGATCCGAAAATGATACCAAGAAGAAGCGATGACGAAATTGATGGTAAAACAGATGAAATCAAGGCTAGACTTCTCTCCCTCACCCATCCACTAGCCTCAAAAAGGGGATTCTGTCTGTCTTCCAAAACGACAATTTCAGGATAATACATGGACAAAAATTCGTATCCACTCTCCATTTTTGTGACCTGTAGACTTCCCTGTATAGCAAGGCTATCACCGAAGTGATAAAGCTCATTTAGATCGGTTTGGATGGAAATCCGCTGATTCTCTGGTGTTTTGACAATGAATCGCTGGCCTCGATTGGAAAGCTCCGGAGTCTCCTGTAAAATGACCTGTAGATGTATCTCTTGCCCGTCGGCGTATGTTGGAATGTGTTGAAAGAAGCTAAAAAATCGAACAGAAAGTACGATGATACATAAAATTACAAGGCTGATAAACCACTTCGGAGCCATACAAAAATTTTCAATTTACATTTTTAAATTA
>DATIGJ010000158.1:0-2862 GCA_035454765.1 Patescibacteria group bacterium | reverse complement strand
AATTGTTAACAGAATATTTGGAAAAACAAAAAAATCATACAATTTTTCTCTGGGAAGGAAAAGAACTTGAACCAAGTAATGTAAAGTCCATACCAACAGCAACTCCACGAGTTTTTAAGCTTCCACAGACCCTTTTTGTTTTATTGGATAGTATCAGGCCAGGTAATGGCAAACAGCTTGTCAAATTGTTTCATGAAACAGTTGCAACAACCGATGTTGAAATGATCTTCTTTATGCTAATTAGACAAATCAGATTGCTTCTTGCCCTCTCATCTGTCGTTCCCGTGCAAATGGGAATCCAGAAAAACAACTTGATCCCCGATCAAGTCAGGGATGACAAAGAAAACCAAATAGACGAACTGAAACGCCTTGCACCTTGGCAAAAAACCAAACTACAACAACAAGCAAGACATTTTTCTCAAGAACAACTGAAAAACCTCTATCATCATCTTTTTTTACTCGAAGTCGGACAAAAAACAGGTTCCTTTCCTAACAGTATCCTGACAAACATTGACTTTTTACTCCTTGAAATTTAAAATATGATGATGAATAGTATTGATCCAAACATTTTTAAGGCTTACGACATTCGAGGCATTTATCCAACACAAGTTGACGAAAAAGGTGCAGAGAGAATTGTCAGAGCAATCTATACATTCTTCAAGCAAAAGGTCACAAAAGAAAATTTTACTGTTCTTCTTACAAAAGACATGCGAATCTCATCTCCACAGATGTTTGATGCTGCCAAAAAAGCACTTATTGATATGGGAGCAACTGTTGTTGATGCAGGACTACTTTCAACACCATCATTTTATTTTGCGGTTTTTCACTATGGTTATGATACTGGAATTCAAATTACCGCTTCTCATAATCCAAAAGAATATACAGGTATGAAATTTGTCATCAATACTCCTGAAGGCCTTATAAAAATTGGCAAATCAACAGGTATGGAAGAAATTAAGAAAATGGTCATGAGCGATATGACCTTTGAACATGCACCAACTCCTGGCACAGTTACCACCAAAGAAAATATTCTCGAAGATGAAGTACATAATGCATTGCAACTGTTTCAAAATCCGGAAATTTCAAAGTTCAAAATTGTTGCTGATCCTGCAAATGCAATGGGTATCACGTATCTTGAAGCAGCAGAAAGAAAAATTCCAATGGATCTTATCAAAATGAACTTTGAGCTTGATGGCACCTTTCCTGTGCATGCACCAGACCCATTGGTAGCTGAAAATCTTGTCGATTTACAAAAGAGAGTGGTTGAAGAAGGAGCAGATTTGGGACTTGCACCAGATGGTGACGGAGACCGACTTATGTTTATTGATGAAAAAGGCAATTTAGTTCCTCCATCAATCATTTCTGCAATCGTCGCACGCGAGTTACTGAAAGAAAATCCACATTCAAAAATTGCCATTGATATCCGTTATCTGCTCACCCCAAAAAAAATTATTGAAGAAAATGGCGGTGAACTTGTTGATGTACGTATTGGGCATGCCTTTATCACTGAAAAACTCCATCAAACAGGCGCGATATTTGGTGGGGAATCATCAGGACATTACTTCTTTAAAGCAACCGGCAATGCAGAATCACAACTTGCAGTCCTCGTCTGTGTTCTCAAGGTTATGAGTGAAGAAAAAAAGAAAATTTCAGAAATAGCAGAAGAATTACGAAGATCATATGAATCAGGAGAGTTTAATTTCCGAGTACAAAATGCCCAAGAAATTATGGATAATCTTAAAGAAAAATATAAAGATGGCAAGCTTTCAACCGTTGATTGTATTGAAATAGACTACCCATCCTGGCGTTTTTCTGTCCGTACGTCCAATACAGAACCACTTCTGCGACTTAATGTTGAAAGCTATGACAAAAAGGAAATGGAAACAAAAAGAGACGAACTGAAAAATCTTATTGAACGCGTGGCTGTCGCCGACACGACACCTGGGCACTAGTAACCAAATTATGTTTGATCCAAACCAATTTGATAAGTCCACGTTTACCAATACGCCTTTTGTCAAAAAGGTGCCAAAACCTTGGGGCTATGAATTAATATTTACTTCTGAAGATCTTCCTTACACCGGAAAAATTATGCATATAAAAGCAGGAACCCGTCAAAGCCTTCAGATACATGATAAGAAACAAGAAACATACGTTATTGTTTCAGGCAAAGCTGGTGTCATCATAGAAAATGAAAATGGCGAAATGGTTACTATCGAATTTGAAAAAGGTAAAGGTTACACCACAAAAATAGGACAGAAGCACCGTATTTTTGCGATTGAGGATACTGATGTATGGGAATTTTCTACACCTGAAACTGGTACAACATATAGGCTCGAAGATGATTATGCCCGAGGAGATGAAACTGACGAAGTAAGAAAAGATCCAAACAGGGGCTGGAATGGATAAGATAAACCGTCATGATGAAAAATAAATAGTATGCTGGACTTAAACAATACAAATAAAATCAAAGAGATAGATCCCCGCGATACACTTGGTTCGACAGAATTACTGCTAGAACAATGCGAAACAGCATGGAAAGAAGTCTCCTCGCTTGATTTACCGCCCCACCTCGGTGATATTACCAATATTGTCTTTTGCGGCATGGGTGCATCCATTTACGGTGCACAAGTGCTCAAAGCGCTGCAGGGACCGGAGATGCCCTATCCGACTGAAGTTGTCTCTGATTATTTCCTACCCAACTATGTAGATGAACATACACTCGTGGTTCTCACCAGTTACTCAGGATCCACTGAAGAAGTCCTTTCCTGCGCAGAAGAAGCAAAATCAAAAGGCGCCAAAATGGTCGTCCTGACCAAGGGTGGTAAGCTCGGGGAATTTGCCAAAGAAAATAATGTTCCTGCC
>DATIGJ010000157.1:0-7195 GCA_035454765.1 Patescibacteria group bacterium | reverse complement strand
CAATAAATATTAAATGGTAGAAAACTGTAAAAAAAGGCGGAAAGAAGACCAATATAATCATTACTATGACGTCGGACAATAAGATATAAAAAGAGCGCCGCAAGCGTTGATGAAAAAATACTTACTAACCTTCCCCATTGTTCAATGGAAAAAATACCAAACAAAGAAAACAAACCTGCCTGAGCGGCATTATACAAAGGGAATTCGACAAAAAAGTAACCATTCGGATTATCAAAACCCGATTGGACATTCGAGATATTGTCCATGCGTGGATGGAGTAAATCGAAACCATTCTGCGCAAAATTACGCGATACCATCGAAGTCTCTGATTGTCTCCAACTATGCCAATCGGCAATCGGATTATCAAAACGATACAATCGAAGAATAAACCCTCCCAGGAGAATTAAAAATAAAAGAAGAACAATAATCTTTTTCCCATGCATGATTAATAGTTGGATCTCTTTTTCTGTTCAGTAACGGTACCGGAGTTATCAAAAAGCAATACTTTTTCAAATCGAGAATCAGTTACTTTTTTCCAAGCATCGTCAACCGAACTCCATTGATGAACGGTAAGATCGGGATTCTTAAAACTAAACCAGAGCGCATCACCCAAACCAACAGGAAATACCCAGGTATCTCCGTTTCGAATCGGAACATCAACAACATGTAAAGTCAAAGGAACGGATGACCAATAATTCTGGTACAGTCCTTGAATGCTCAGAATAAAACGGTTAACCTTCAATCCTGATTCACGCCAATCTTTCTGTAACTGTTGCACCTGAATAATATGAAGCAGGAAAAACATCCCAACGACAAGCGTCATGACACTCAGAGCAACATCACGACCATTGATAACAAGGAGTTTGTACATTTTTTTCGCCAAAAAGGCAATCAGCAAAACAAAACCAAACGCCACGAGATAGTTATACCGTGAGGTAATATTGCCAAAACCCAAAAATGGTAATAACGAAATAAACATAAATCCAAAACTAAAAAGGATAATTCGCTTCTCATCTTTCTGCATTTTAACAATCATCCGATAACCGAAGAATAAACATACAAAGGCAACAACAACAAGGATCCCTGAAAGTACTAATTGTTCCCGCAAAAGCATTCGAAATGTTTCGTAAACAGACAATGATAACGGACCTGTCGCAGATAAAAGAAAATAACCGATTGCGTTACCGACAACATTAAAAGGTAACTTGAAAAGATTATAGGTATAATCTCCGCCAGCCCAATGACTCTGAGCAATGAAGCGTACAATAAGATAAAAAAGAATCGGAACAAATGAGAACAAAATAATCATTTTATTCATCCGCTGTTTCAATGA
The DNA here is from genome assembly GCA_035454765.1 of Patescibacteria group bacterium. GTDB lineage: Bacteria > Patescibacteriota > Microgenomatia > Levybacterales > UBA12049 > DATIGJ01. The sequence goes on along the minus strand of DATIGJ010000157.1, from coordinate 5,862 downwards.
CTGCACTCCTTCATGCGTTATCAAATAGAGAATCATAAAAAGAGGCGCAATAACACCCAACTCGTGAAAGAACAAACTAAGAACCGTTGCAACCAAAGAAATAACAAAATAAATGATACGTTTTCGTTCATACCATAAGATAAAGAAAAGAAAACTTGTTAAGACAAACATCACACTAAACAAATGTCCAACGGAAGAGATCCAAAAAATCGCTTCATGATAACCACTGAGAAAAACAAAAAGAAACGCAGCTAAGACCGAAAGTGCAAAATGTTTTAATAATTTTTGAGCAAGAAGAAAAACAAGTATCACAACAATCATATGAATACTCAGAGATACAGCATGATACGCAACCGGATTAAGCCAGAAAATAGAATACATGAACAAGAAATATAACTTTGACCCTGGACGATAAAAGAACCCGTCTGCCTGAGTAAAGTAACCAAAAATTGTTTGCAGACTGTTACCTCCCTCAGCCGCCCATCGGAACCAGGTAAAATCATCACCAATAAAATAATTACCAAGCATTGGTGAATAAATAAAGAACGTAATAATTACCAGATACACCATCACCGCATATGATGATGTCGCGACATTTCGTAATACTCGATATAACACAAACGATTTTTGCTGATACAAATGCAAGAGACCAATCGTCACGCCTGCGAGAAGCCAAAGAGTAAAAGCAACTTTTGAAGCTTCAAAAACATCAATCAAAGTCGCGTTCAATAATAAACCGAAAACGCCCACGACAAATCCGATGACAAATGTTCTCGCAAGTGGGCTCGTTACCTGCGGCAATACTTGTCTGATATATGCAGCACCTGCCAAGAAAATAATAAAAAAGGTGATAAATCCGAAAAGCCCAACTTCGCCAAGCATCCGAAGATAACTATTATCAATAGCAAGACTGATGGAACCATAGCCACTCCCGAAAAGAATATTTCGTTTAAATGCTTCAATGGCATTTGGCCATTCTCCCTGATACCTAGTCGTAAAAGAAAGATCATAGGCATATGCTTTTTTCACGAGAAAACGTCCGTGATACATCTGAATTTCCGGTGACTGATCCACTAATGCCTGTTTGTTCACGTAAAAAAATACATTTCGCTGTTCGCGAATAGGTGAAAGCGGCAAATTGATATACCCTGTCCCTTGCGGAAGATTTTCTCCAGTTGACTCATTCGGTGGAACAAGAAGTACTCCTGTCGCAGGAATAAATTCATACGGAATAATCGCCGACTCTGTAGCAGCAAGAACTTCTTCAGGAGTCGTTAAAATAATATCAGGATCTGTTGATGCTCCTTTGACCTCTGAATCAATAGATGTCATGCCCTGAAAGGTACGTTTTCGAACTACTTTTTCTCTCAGATCCTCTTTCGTAATATCCTGCACATTACCAAGCGCTTCTCCTGTATCTGCATTTACTAATACATTGATTTCCTTAACCGTACTACCAAAACGCTCAACAACACGAGGTGAAAACTGAATAAATAATGCAGCAAAAATAATTCCCAAAATAGGTAAAGAAATCAATACCCATTTCCTTTTATGGACAAACACCACAATCGCAAGACAAATAAGTAAAACAAAAAGCGAAACGCGGGAAACCGTCCAGAAGAGAAGCAATAAACCGGAACCCGCTGCCGCAAAAAAAATAAATTTCAACAACCAATTTTTGACACCAAAGATAAGACTGACAACAATGGGAATAATCAAAACAAGATATGCAGCCAGGTCATAATGTCCGGCAAAAGTAGATGGCACACGACCAAGTGCTGAAAGTTGGATCGGTTCACCTTTTGCAAACTCTTCATTCATTGTCAGGTATGCAGGAAATCCTGCATATCTCTGCCCAACTCCATAGGCAACAACGGCAAAAAGCGTCAATACAACTACCGCAACAACATAGGGCATCATCTGCTTATCACGCATTGCTGTAAAAGCAACAAAGAAAAGACTCAGGTATTCAATCCTTCGGAAAAAACTAAGAAGCGCGACATTTGGAAAGACGTTTGCTATTTCCGGAAAAATGAGAAGAACACCATGAATCGTCGCAATCGCACCAGCAATCCAAAAAAGAAAAATGGGCACGGTTAAGGGGGTTTTTAGTGAAATTTTTTTCTTCAAAAGCAGAAACGTCCACAATGCAACAACAACAACAACAATAAAGTCTTCAAGTCGGATATATACCCAGGTATTCACAATATCAACTAGAGGCATTTTCGGATATAAAGGAATAAATGCTAATAAAAAGAGGGTGAAAATGAAAAGAATATTATTTGATAACCAGTTAAAAATTTTTTTCATAAACTAAAATTTTATCGCATCCTGATACGTTTTCACTAATTCCTGTTTTCCTGTTAGGAATCCTACCGCGATCGCAATTTTCGCCTTCGCGATCAACATTATTTTCAAAATATGATATTCCAACTCTGACTTATGTTTTTTATAGAAATACAATAATCCTTGATAAATATATTTAATTGCAAAGGCCCGATTACCGCTCCCGTGTTCTGCATGGGTTACCTTGATATCCGGATAAAACCATACCGATAATCCCTCCTTCTTTGCGCGATAACACAACTCCATATCTTCAGTATACATAAAAATCCGTTCGTCAAATCCCTTTAATTTTTCAAAAGCATCACGCCTGATCATTAAAAGTCCACCTTTGACCCAATCCACACGAGAAATCTTCTTCGGACTGTTATCAAGTAAACCAAATTTCTGAAACCCTAGCAAGAGGAGAAACACGTAAAAAAGCGTGTAAAATTTCCCTGTTGATGCCTGAAGAGAACCATCAGGATTAGTCAACTGCCCGCCAAGAAGAGCAACTTCTTGATGGGTTTTCATATACTGTGCCATATCCAAAAGTCCCCGATCCTCCACAACCGTATCATTATTTAAAAAAACAAAAAAGTCGCCTTTTGCGTGTTTTGCGCCAAAATTATTGCCTTTGCCAAATCCGCCATTCTTCCCGCTCGCGAGAATCCGTATACGAAGATATTTTTTCTTTGCAACTGCAATGCCCATCTTCTCAACCGAATCATCTTGAGAATCATTATCTACAACAATTACTTCCATCTCTGCTGATTGGAATTCTTTTTCAAACTGTTGATGGAGCGAATCAAGACACCGAAGAGTAAGTTCTGGCTTTTTATAGTTGAGGGTTATGATTGAAAGCAACATACTAAAAAAAATTAAATATCAAAGTGCAAAATGCAAAATTGACTTTTTTTGTCATTCTGAACTTGTTTCAGAATCTTGTTGATTAGATCTCGAAATGGATTCGGCAAGCTCACCATCCTGAGTGTACCGAAGGCTAAATTCAGGATGACATTGCATGTCACTTTTAACTTAACGAAACCAAGCCGCTCTTCCCAATTTATAATGTAAATCTTTATTCTCTCTCTTCCCAATCACCTTTGCAGGCACTCCTCCTACGATTTCAAACGGCTTCACATCTTTCGTGACAACTGCTCCGGCTCCTACAACCGCTCCTTTGCCGATTGTTACACCCGGAAGAATAATCGCTCTTGGTCCAACAAACACATAATCTTCAATCACAACAGGTGCTCCCTCAGCATGAAAATCATCACTATGCACATCATGTTGACAGTTATACACCATTACTTCACTCGCAAAATCAACATGATCACCGATACGAAGCGACGCACGTCCATCCAACACTGCGCCCTCACCAATTATTGTATCCTTTCCGATGACAATATTGTATGGTTTATAAAATCGCGCGTGCATATGCAATGTTGAACCAGACCCAATAGACATCCCGGCAACCCGATAAAAAAATCTTCTTATGTGATGCGAAGGAACACACCCGATAAGATGAAGGATATAGACAACAAATTCCCAATACAAGGTAAATATGCGATTTTGAATTTTGAATTGTAATTTTAAATTTTGCATTTTGAATTACTTTTTCGCAACCTCCTCAAGAACTGCCAATGTTGCTCGTGCTGTTTTTTCCCAACTAAATTTCTTCACCTGTTCCTTACCTTTTTCAATCAATTCCTTTCGAAGTTTCTCACTACTAAGTAATTGTGTCATTTTCTTTGCGATATCGTCAACATCTTCGGGATCCACATAAAGCGCAGCCTCTCCTCCGGCTTCGGGAAGACTGGAAATATTACTCGTTATCACCGGACAGCCTTGTTTCATAGCCTCAAGAACAGGCAAACCAAATCCTTCATACAAACTCGGTAAAACAAAACAACGTGCGTTCTTATAAAAATATGGCAATTCAGTATCCGCGACATTCTCAAGAAACGTTACTCTCTCTTCGATACCTAATTTTTTTGGTGTTTCAAGAATTTCTTCATACAACCATCCTCTTCTCCCGACAATAACTAATTGAATGTCATTCTGAGCCGTAGGCGAAGAATCTTTTTTCTTAGAAGATCCTTCGCTTTGCTCAGGATGACAAATTTTAGCGAAGGCTTTAATTAGCCGTGCAATATTCTTTCTTGGCTGAAGAGTACCAACAAATAAGAGGTAATTATCCGACAATCCGTATTTTGCTTTCAGTTCATTCATACTATATATATGTGGTGTCAACGAAAGATTCTCTTTAATCCCCAAATGTGTCACCACAACGTTGCCTGGAGAAACCTTATACTCTTTAATTATATCATCCTTGCTCGAATTACTAATGGTCAAGATCTTCTTTGCCTGCTTCACTGAATACGCTGTCCAACTACGAAGTTGCAGCAAATCTGATTTTTTAAATAGTTCAGGAAAATATAAATACGAAAGATCCATGACAGAAACCACTGTCGGGACAGGAGAAAATCTTGGAGCATAATGTGTCGGGCTAAAAAACACATCAGGTTTTGAACGATTAAGAAACAAATCCAAAGGCAGGCGCCACTGCGTCCACAACTTCCCAGGTTTTATTACCCGATATTGCCATCCCTTTCTCTCTTTTGGCAAATCATCTCTTGGCTCTTGCTTTAAATAAATTCTAAACGCAATATCCTGACTTCTGAGTTCGGAAAACTGGCGCAACAGTTGATACGCGTACTCACTTATCCCAACGCGTTTTTCTACATTCGCTTCATTTCCATCAATACCGATTATCATAAATTTATAGTCCCGGATAGGCAACATGCAAACGATCTTCTTGTATTCCTAGAATCTCCATCGCATCTCGTTTCGTTGATTCAGAAATACAAAGAATAGCAGCACATTCTTTCTTTGTCCAGGAGAGTTTTCGTTTTTGTGTTTGGACAATTTTTGCAGCTGTCTCTTCAGGTGCCTTGTATACGATTAAATCGTACAAAATAGTCATCTTTTTTGCTTTTTTCGTTGGCGGTTCTGTCCAATCAGATGAAATAAATACATCCACATCTCCGATCAGTGTCTCAATCGGAAGCACATGCAACCTATTCCAAAGCACATCCAATAAAGTCGGAGGAAATCTAAACTGTTTAATTGAAACATTTGCATTTGATTGAAAATTGAAAATTGAAAATTGAAAATTTTTTCTCAATGAAGAAAAAAACAACACATATTCATTATCCTGATCAATTTTCAGTAAATGCTCAACCAACCGACTAAGGTAATTCGCAACACCGGTATTCTGATAAGCAAGCTGAGAAATATCAATCCCGATTTTCATACTATTGTAATATCCTAACTCTGCTATTTTTATTTTTTTTGAGAAAACTTAAAAAGTGCATTAAATCAATAAGAATACTCACTCGTTGAAGGTTTCTTTTTGCAATAAAAAGTTCCCGCTGTCCCACTTCTTCATTCTCCTTTTGCAATCTCGGGTAGCTAAACGGTACCTCAACAATAGCAACTCTCAATTTTTTCTTAAAAGCATTGACTAAGGGGAAA
>DATIGJ010000156.1:0-4065 GCA_035454765.1 Patescibacteria group bacterium | reverse complement strand
AGCAGTACGTTAAGAAGCTTTTAGCGTTTAGCAACTAGCGTCTAGTTTAACCATTAATTTATAATGGAGATGGGCGTTAGTTGCTTTTATGTATTTAAAATCATATAAAGAGTTAAAGTTTGCAGAACAAGAAGATTTTGTACAAGTAGATCAATTATTAGAAGAAGTTTTAAAAATGTTAAATAAAATGACTTCAAATATGAAACAGCTAAACGCTAACCGCTAGTTGCTAGATGCTACTTACGGGAAACTTCTTTTTTGGTATGAGGAGAGCAACGCTTCATTTGATCCTATAATAATTACGTGCTATAATAAAGATGTTTCGGGAAGAAGGACCGCTACGGTGTGCCGAATGGTACGTCGAGGAAAGTCCAGACAACAGTATGCAGGGGATGGAGTGTAAGCTCCGACGCGAAAGCGCTGGTGGTTAGATTTTTGCTCACCTATGGAATCTAACACATATTGTGAAGTGACACGATATGAGAGTAGCAGAGACGAGTGAGAGTGAAACGGACAATCCCACCTGTTGTAACTTCCGAATGGTACGTTAAAAGGAGCATGCCCGAGTACCGAAGTTTGAAGGCACCGCGCCGAAGAGGCGGGCAGAATGACGCATAAATCATTTTGAGAGAAATTGCGATCAGTCCTGAGCTTGTCGAAGGATGAACAGAATCTGGCTTATTCTCTTCCCGGAACAATTTTTATATTATTGAGTTATGGCACGCGAAAAAGACAGACCCCTCTCTCCCCGTATTGTGGTAGAGACACTTCAAGGCGAAGCAGCTGCTCAAATGCAGGCACATCTTCTTGAACTATTTAGCGGTGTATCTTCTTACAATGAAGCAATGGTTGCATTTTTTAATGATCAAGGAGGGGAAAGGCTTGTTGCTCAAAAAATGTTTGTGACAAGACCTGAAGATTTACGTCGTTATCTTGTTAGACCTCCTGCAAATAAGACATTGGGAAGAATTATTCATACAACAGGGCTTCCGAGAGATTTAGCAGAACCAGTGATGGGATTACTGATTCCTTTGGTAAAAGAGGCTCGTGGAAATGTGCGAAGAGACGCAATAAGAAATTCCCGTCAAAGAGCTCGGTCTCCGAGGGAACACCGGCGCAGAAATAATTGATTTTAATATTATTTATATATTAATTATTGTTAAATAACATATTTTTAATATAAACCTCTTGACAAATAATCTTATTTAAGATATTAATAATTCATTATCTCTATGAAGAGAATCGTACGATTATCTCTTTTTCTTCTTTTTATCGGAATACTTTTTGGCATTTTAGCTACTTTTTTCGCCGGCGCATCAGCTCAGGCAGCACATACATCAGAAATCAACACAGGTGATAGTGCATGGATTCTTGTTGCGACTGCACTCGTGATGATTATGACGCCAGGTGTTGGATTTTTCTACGGAGGAATGGTTAAAAAAAAGAATGTCGTGAGTATTTTGAAACAGTCGTTTGTAATTCTTGCGATTGTTAGTATTCAGTGGGTACTTTTTGGGTATAGTCTAGTTTTCGGTACCGACAATGCAGGCATTATTGGGGGATTAAATTTTTTTGGACTGCGGGGAGTTGGATTTGATCCAAATCCTGATTATGCCGGTACCATTCCTCATCTTTCTTTTATGATGTTTCAAGCAATGTTTGCCATTATTACACCTGCTCTTATTATCGGCGCGGTAGCAGAACGAATGTCCTTTAAAGCATTACTCATTTTTACCTTATTATGGACGACACTTATTTATGATCCGATTGCCCATTGGGTATGGGGTATCGGTGGATGGCTGCGTGCTTTGGGGGCATTGGATTTTGCGGGAGGGACAGTTGTGCATATTAGTGCCGGATTTGCAGGACTTGCAGCAGCGATGATGGTAGGGAAAAGAGCTGTTTCAAAGGCAGCAAATAACGTTCAGTATGCGCATAATGTGCCGTTTGTCCTCTTGGGTGCAGTTTTATTGTGGTTTGGGTGGTTTGGGTTTAACGCGGGGAGTGCCTTGTCTGCTTCCGGTCTTGCGTGGAGTGCGTTTGTAACCACAAATACTGCAGCTGCAGCTGCAGGTTTGGTATGGATGTTTCTCAGTTGGAAAGAACATAAAAAACCCAGTGCTCTGGCAACGGCGATCGGTGCGGTGTGCGGTTTGGTTGCCATAACTCCGGCAAGCGGATTTGTTGGCCCGATCGCCAGTATCGCAATCGGCATTATCGCAGGTGTCATCACGTATCTCGCCTTGATGTTTCGAACCAGGAAAATGCCTGTTGATGATACACTTGATGTCTGGGCAGCGCATGGTGTGGGAGGATTGACGGGTGCACTTCTCACCGGTGTCTTTGCCGAAAAAGCGATCAATAGTGCTGGCAATAACGGTTTGTTATTTGGCAATCCGGAGCAGGTTGCAATACAATTTCTCGCAGTATGTGCGACAGCGCTCTACGCATTTTTCGGTACATGGGTAATTCTTAAAGTCCTTGGTATGTTTATGAAATTACGGGTAAGCAAGGCAGAGGAAGAGGCAGGACTCGATAAGTCGGCACACGGCGAAGCAGGCTACGTGCTGTCGGATTAGTTATTGATAGAATTTGCCATAGCGTAATTGCAATTTTTGTAAAACTGAGGCTAATAGTGGTTGTTGAACTGCTGATTTTATGAGCGTATAATATGTCATTGATGACAGAGAGAAACCGCGAATCATCTGGTACACCAAGTGGAGAAGAAATAATCATCGCAGGAATTATCGGTAAACCTCTTAATGAAGCGTTGATTTGGCTAAGACAACAGAGTGGATTAACGCAGAGAGAGATAGCTAAGGAAGCTACAGCATTGAGGGCAAGACAAGATATTCCACGATATGAAGCTGCAGGTCTTAAACCACCAAAAAATATTGGTAGGGTAACACCAAGTCAAATTATGTCATATGAAGGAGGAGTAGTTCCTAGAGAAGGTATTTTAGAATGTCTTTTAAGCGGTGTTTTTGGTTTAGCTTTAGATGGGAGAGCTGTTGCACATTTAAAAGTACTTCGGCAAAGAATCGTAAGCGACCAACATAAAGAGCCTTGGGAATCCGGTCGGCAAAGAGGAAGACGAAAGGTTTAGTTAATTTCCAAAGCCCTGGCAGAGCATGGAGTATTCACAACTTTTGCAGAACATGCCGCCTGTGCAGCGGAATTCACTGTGTTCAATTTCCTCAACAAGCGATAGAATTGTTTCTTTTGCTTTTTCCAATTCTTCTTTCGTTCTCGTTGTTGAGAATTTTTGATTTGCTTCCAGATAGTAGAGTGTCAAGATAACCTCGTCAGGAGTTTTGTTGAGCGTTTTATCTTTTACCATTGTTGCTGCCAGCGCATAAAACGAAAGTTGTAAATCTTCTTTGACTTTTTTTTCACTTGGGACGTTTTGTCCTGTTTTGTAGTCAATAATTTCAATTCGTCCGTCTGCAAGCTGATCAATTCTATCAATTCGTCCGCCAACTTTGAGACTACCCTCTTTTTTATTTAGCCAAAAATTAAAGGGGAGTTCGATTGCAAGCGTGTTTGGTTTTTCTGTAAGACTTTTTGCAGCAACATCAATGAGCATTTTCTCCGCCTGTTTGTATGACTGATCAGCGTGTGTTTTATTGGTATATCCCTGATTGATCCAGTTTTCCTTCAGTAAATCCGCGATTGATGGGGCAGTTACTTTTTGTCCGTCTTGTATTTTTTGGAAAAAATCACGAAGTGTTGCATGCACACTGATACCATAACTTAATGCCGGTGCCGGTGCGGACGGGACATGCATGAGATAGCGAAGTTTATAATGCAGTGGACACATCTGGTAGGTTTGTAATTGTGAATAGGAGATATAGGTGAGGTTGGTCGTTGGTTTTTCTTGAGTTGTTATTGGTTCAGGCGTTTTATTATTTTCAATATTTGCATTCATTACTTCAAGCAGTGAGAGTTGTTGCGCTGCTGGCGCGACGGTTTGTTTCTTCAAAATTGCCTCAAGGACTTTTTCGTCAACTGATTCGATGACAAAGGGAGAAATTTTACGTTCTCGTTTTCCGTCACCATAAAATT
>DATIGJ010000155.1:0-3678 GCA_035454765.1 Patescibacteria group bacterium | reverse complement strand
TATTACAACATTACAAAAACGATGCGACTGGCGTGATATCGCAGTTGAGATTATTCCAATCAATCAAGCAACACCAATGATGACACTCAACAAAATTGATTTACTTTTTGGCGGCGGCGCACAGGATCACGAACAGGAACTCGTCATAAAAGACCTCCAAAAAAAGAAATCGGCAATCACAACACTTATCGAAAAGGATACTCCTGCACTGTTTGTCTGCGGTGCACCACAGCTCATGGGAAATTATTATGAACCAGCTGTAGGGACGCGCATTGAAGGACTTGGTATCTTTGATATGGTCTCAAAACATCCAGGATCAGATCAACCTCGTTTGATAGGCAATCTTGTTGCTGAAGTAACTGCACCCGCAATCCAAACAACACAGCTTCTTGTCGGATTTGAAAATCATGGCGGAAGAACGTATCTTGGGGAAAAAGCACTTCCTTTTGCCAAAGTTATCAAAGGATTTGGCAACAATGGCGAAGATGGAACCGAAGGTGTTGTCTATAAAAACGCCATCGGCTGTTATCTCCACGGCCCTCTCCTCCCCAAAAATCCGGAAATCGCAGATCATTTGATCAAAACAGCACTGGAGGTAAAATACAAAAAAAAGATAACCCTCAAACAACTCGATGATGCGTTGGAAAAAAAGGCAAATGAAGCAATTCTGAAAAAACTAGACGTATCTCACATTGCGAAATAACCAGTAAAACAATATAATTGCACCATACTTCTCCTATGACAACCTTTTATCTTGTACGACACGGTGAAACCGATTGGAATAAAGAAAGACGACTGCAAGGAAAAACCGATAATGATCTCAATGAATCCGGAGTCAAACAAGCTGAAGCCTTGGCAAGCATACTGCGCGATGTTCCTTTTGATCTCGCATTTTCATCAGATCTCGTTCGCGCCAAAAGAACAGCTGAAATTATTACCCTTGAAAAAAAACTCCATGTTGCAACGACAAAATTCATTCGAGAAAGAGACTTCCTCCATCTTGAAGGTAAAACAAGTGATGTCTTTGTGAACTATTTAAAATTGATGAGCGGATTATCCCACGAAGAAAGAAGCAAGCATCGTATTGCTGAAGGTATTGAGTCTGATGAGGAAGTTATATCAAGGCTTTTTACTTTCTTACGTGAAACAGCGATTACTCATCCAAATAAAACTATTCTTGTTGGTTCACACAGCGGATTATTACGGTTACTTCTTATTCACACCGGATACATCTCCTATCAGCAAATGGACCACAAACGGTTTCAAAATGGTGCCTATATCATTTTTGAATCAGACGGCATTGATTTCTTTATTAAAAAGGTTGTCGGAATTGAAGACAGATAACGCTTTTATGAAACAACACACAATCGCCATTATTTCCTGCGGAGGAACCATCACCATGGAGCCAGGGAAAAAAGGTGCTCTGGAGCCAAAAAAAACGATTGATCAAGTCATTGCCAATCTCAATCTTGCTACATTTAAAAATACTATCTCTATACCAGACGAACTAAGAGTTGAACTTCTTAAACTAGATAGTGCAGACGTAAATCACCAGCACTGGATCCAAATGATTACAACAATTGAAGCATTACAAGAAAAATGTGACGGCATACTCGTACTTCATGGAACAGACACACTCAGTTATTCTGCTACCGCAGTCGGATTAGCTCTTGCCCAAAAAATAAAAGTACCGGTTATCTTCACCGGTTCCCAAAGCTCACTGGAACAAACGGGAAATGATGGACTCCCAAACATTGAACGATCGCTTCTTGTCTTAAAAAAAGCTATACAAGACGGTGTTCTTGAATCAATGGTATTTTTTGGAGATAAAGCCTTTCGCGGTGTTAATAGCAGAAAACGAAATGAAGCGGAATATAATGCATTTGAGTCACCGAGTATTCATCCGCTCTACATTACAACCGGACTTGGCATTAAAAAAAATTTTCAGGGTCGAACACAAAAGGACATTATCCATGCACAAAAAAGTATTCCCTTTCCTATTAAAAATGCTTTTGCTGACGGTGTTGTCGTTTTGACAATCACCCCTGGACTTGAAGCACACACTCTCTTAACACTCGCTTCCCATGAAGCGACAAACGCACTTATTCTCAATTCGCTGGGTGCTGGCAACATCCCAGCGCTTCCCGGAAAATACAATCTTATTCCTGCACTCCTTACTATCATTCATGAACTAAAAAAACCGGTAATTGTTGCTTCTCCTTTTGTCGGCGGAAGTACCAATATGGAAGTTTATTTACCAGGACTTCTCGCAAAAGAGGCAGGAGTTATCAATGCGGGAAAAATGACAGCAGAAGCAACGGCAGTCAAAACTCGACTACTCCTCGCACAACCAAACCTCTCCTTCGCCGATCTTCATAAAACACTTACCCTCGACTTTGCAGGAGAAACAGCAGCAACAGACGAACATCTCATTGACTTATAGCAAACAAAAAACTATACTAAAAAAAATGAAATACGTTTTTTCTCAAAATCAACAACAAGCTATCCGGTAACGGGGAGTTTTTTGTTGAAAAAGAACACCCCGCTAAGCGGGGTTTTTTTATGCGATTAAACACAACATTTTTGTTCAATCGTCGTGTGCGCTAGCGCAGCTAAAAATGCTATAATAAACCATATGAAAATTAATGTTACCCATGTCGCGAAACTCGCTAATTTACCACTTTCTGAGAAAGAAATTAAACAATTTGATGTACAACTTGAAGAAACACTCAATTATATTGCGCATCTTAATGAAATTGATACAGAGAATATTCAACCAACCAGTCAGGTCACAGGGCTTGAGAATATTGTCGCTGAAGATATCCCAATCGAATCATTGACTCAAGAACAAGCGCTTGCAAATGCAAAAAATCAACACAACGGATTATTTAAAGTGAAAGGGATTTTTACTGATGAGTAATTTTGACATAAAAACATTGACAATCGCCCAGGCAAAAAAAGAGTTGAAAGAAAAAAAATATTCGTCTGTCGAATTAACAAAAGCCTATTTGGAACGGATCAAAAAAATTGATTCCAAACTAAATGCATTTGTTACCGTCACAGAAGAAGAAGCACTCAAAAATGCAGCGGCTGCCGATAAAAAATTGGCTCAGGGAATTGATTTGCCACTGCTTGGTATCCCTGTTTCAATCAAAGACAACTTCTCAACAAATGGTATCCTCACAACCGCGTCAAGTAATGTACTAAACAATTACATTCCGCCATTTGATGCAACGGTTGTCGCTCGTTTAAAAGCTGCCGGCATGGTGCTTATTGGCAAAACAAACCTTGATGCTTTTGCACACGGTTCATCAACCGAAACGTCAGATTTTGGACCAACAAAAAATCCATGGAATACTGATCATCTACCTGGAGGATCTTCAGGTGGAGCAGCAGCAAGTGTTGCCGCAGATGAAACACTTGCTGCGATTGGTTCAGAAACCGCAGGATCAATAAGACAACCGGCCAACTGGTGCGGTGTTGTCGGTTTCAAACCAACTTATGGTCGTGTAAGTCGGTATGGTGTTGTTGCCATGGGATCTTCTCTTGATAGTCCGGGACCACTTACCAAAACCGTTGAGGATGCAGCACGAATTCTTCAAGTCATTGCCGGCAAAGATGAGAAGGATGCAACAACCTCTCCCATTCCTGTTCCTGATTATCTTAAAAACTTCAAAA
>DATIGJ010000154.1:0-11586 GCA_035454765.1 Patescibacteria group bacterium | reverse complement strand
AGGTTTATCTGAAGGCCCAGCGACACCTGAACAAACGCGAAGAAGGCGCGGGATTGGCTTTGGAGCCATAGAAGTCAGAGCAGATGGGACAGTCCTTTTTGAAGCAGTCAATGGGGGTAGATCAACAGCCCTTGAAATTCCACTTGTTAATCCCCGGTATGTTAATTTAATTCCCCGTTTACAGATTCTTGCCAGACAGGAGTTGGGACTTGATTCGCTAACTGCAGTTGCATTGTCTGATTTACGAGATAAAGAAGCAGTAGATCCTGATGCAGATTATGCAAACAAGACGGGTTTTATCAGACGACTATGGGGTCGTGATGATTCGGTACCTGTTTTTGTGGATACCGTAAAAAAAGAAGACTATGTGCGTAGTAACGGAGGTGAACCGATTAGTAATGCCGAATTTGTCAAACGAAGCTTCACAGAACATGGTGCTCCCATTGTAGACGTTGAAAAAGAAACAGGGCGGGTATTTGCATCTCGTATTGCCACACTTGAAGACTGGCAGGAAGCAACGCCACCTGAATTTTGGGAAGAAAGTATGCATATTATTGATAGTGCAGCTGCGAGATTGGAAGGATGGAGTTTTATTCGTTTAAATACTACTGCACAGGCAGGGGGCGTTGCCGGTATGAATCATCCAATGCTACGTTTTGTTGAGGCATATAATGATGTTGAGGTGACGAAGAAACGAAAAGGTGAGGAGGGACATACGCTTGATGTTCATTGGTATACGCTCAACGGTTATATTGATCCGGCAGTAGCAGAAAAACATGGAGTAAATCTTAAGGATCCGGAGTTAGTTGCACTTTATGGTGACCTTGAAAAGCCGGATGAGCAGATTGATGTCTTTAAAATAACAAAAAAGAGACATAATATCATTCAAGGACAAGAACAGCCTGGAGAACGGATTACTGAACTCGATGAAAAAGTATTGAAAGCATGGCATGAAACCCAGGCAAAAAGGAAAGAAGCGTCCGTTTTGAAGAAAGAAAAGACAGTTATTTTGCTTGATGATCAGCAAATAGACGGACTTGTTGAATATATTCGTGCAGTCAACCCTGATGCGACGATTGCGTATCGTTCTCATATTCAATTCCGTTCAGATCTTGCTATGGATCCTACTTCCGCACAACATGAGGTTTTTGAGGATTTCTTACAGAAATTGACTGGTCCAAACGCAGGAATTGATGCTTTTATTTCCCACCGATCACGAGATGAAGATATTGATGCATTCCTACCAAAAGACGCGAATGGTGAAGTGGATGAAAGAATTCGTGATATTACGATGTATAAAGTTGCAACTGCAGATCAAGTTGATGGTCTTGCAAAATCATTAACACCTGAACGTATGGAAGAATATCTTGATGATATCAATGAGTATCTTGAGAGCACTGATCAAATACCGCTCGATAGAACTGTTGGGCATATTGGTCAATTTGCTCGATTTGATCCTGCAAAAAATATCGAGGGTGTTTTGGCATCTTATCGTTTGTTTGTTAATAAGATGTTGGCACAGGGATATCCTCTGGAACAAATTCCCGAACAAATTATTGCAGGATTTGGGGCAAGTGATGATCCTGACGGAACACGCATTTTGGCTGACACACATGCAATAAGGCTTTCAGACGAATATGCTGATATTAAGGATAAAATTAAGGTAGTACGTCTCACCTATGATCGATTTAATGATCAGCACATGAATGCTTTGCAACGAATTTGTGATGTCGGCGAACAACTTTCAAAAGCCGAAGGGTGTGAAGATAAAATCACGCAACTACTCCAAATGGGTATTCCGACACTTGTTGCAAATGTCGGAGGTATGCCTCCTCAAATCGAGAAAGGCGGCGGATTTTTAGTCAGTTTAGATAATGAAGCAGCTGCGTATGATGAAGTTTCAGATCATCTGGTGCGGTACTATACGACTATTTATACCGATGATGTAGCAAATGAAGCATGGAAACAGTGGGCGAGAGATAGCGTTAATCAGGAATATACAACCATTGCAAACATGCGGGATCTTTTGGGAATTGCCGTATTGTTGAAAGACAGAAAGGCTGATGTTAGAGATATGGTTCGCGGATATAGAGACGCGAGCGGTGGAAGACATCCATTCGTAAAAGATATGGTAGTTGCCGATTACGAACTTGCTCAGCGTGAACAACGTAGTAGAAGAGTAGATCTTGGTGAGCCGGATGGTTCAATCGGCTATATTCAGGTATTTCCAGGTGCTATAAATTAAGTAGTTCTTCAAGTGCTCTTGCGGCGCCATCTTCTTTTCTATTTGGCGCGATGAAGGTGGCGACCTCTTTGACTTCCGGTACTGCATTTCCCATCGCGACACCCCAGCCGACACTTTCTAACAAAACTCGATCATTATGTCCATCTCCTATTGCGAGAAAGTCTGAAAGGGGAATAGTTGTTCGTTGAGAAATTTCGTGGAGAGCAGCCGCTTTATTGGAGCGCTTATCAGCAATGAACATATCATAGACGGTTTCTCCTTTTTCGTTATTTCGTGCGTGAGCAACAAACGATGTGACATTGCTTTCGTGATACTTTTTAATTAGTTCATGAACGA
Source organism: Patescibacteria group bacterium (assembly GCA_035454765.1). Lineage (GTDB taxonomy): Bacteria > Patescibacteriota > Microgenomatia > Levybacterales > UBA12049 > DATIGJ01. The sequence goes on along the minus strand of DATIGJ010000154.1, from coordinate 9,005 downwards.
TGTCTATTTCATGTTCATGTAAATATTTGGCAACAATAATAAATGGCTTTTTGGGCACATAATTTTTCGGCAGTTGATCCCATTCATAGTCAGGTGAATGATAATCAATACCGTCATCTTGTACCCAGTACCCTATTTTTTTGTCGGTCAGTTTTTGCATAATTTCGTTTGTCAGTGAAATTGACAGAGAGTATTCGACAAGCATCTGTTTTGTTTTGCCGTCATATATTTGTGCACCATTGCTGAAGATTGATAGACCGGTAATCTCAAGATGTTCAATAAGATATATACTTGTTTGTGGTGGTCGTGCGGTGATGACACCAACTGGGAGTTTTTTTGCCACATCACGGAATATTTGTGTTACTTTTTCTGTTGGAAGATCTCTTGATTCATTCGGGAGAAGGGTGTTATCAATGTCAGTGAGTATCAGCCTCGGTTTGCCAGATGGTTTTTGGTCAAATCGCGGACCGATGGTAAGTTTATGCATGCATCTATTGTAACAAGGACGTAAACGAACACAAGTGTTTATTGTTTATGAATAATTTTTTGTAGTTGTTTGTGAATTGCAGGGGCTGCTGCACAGACGGTGTAGTTGAGGGTCGTCTTTGTTAATGGATTGGAGTAATTTTGTGATTTTCCCCAGAAGTCTGTAAAGGTACCCCCTGCCTCTTCAACGATTATTTGTGGTGCGACAACATCCCAGATTTTTCCATACTGATTTAATCGTGCACCGTATCTGCCTGAGGCGACATAGCCGACATCAATCGGTTCACTGCCTGATGATCGAAGATTACGGATATTTAAAACGATTTCTCCCACGAGTTTTGCTTCATTTCGTGTAAGCTCGGGATTTTCCTGATGTCCATCAATGCCATAGGCGACCAGACAGTTCAATAAGTTATTTTCTTTTGTTACGGAGATATGTTTACTATTTAAGGTGGTGCCACTTCCTTTTTCTGCAAGATACAGTTCATTAGTTGGAGGAATGATAAAACCACCGGCGATCGGTGTTTGATTTTTCAACAATCCTAGCATGATGCCATAGGTTGGGACGCCATTGGCAAAATTACTGGTGCCATCAATCGGATCAATAACCCAGGTATATTCGGAATGATTGTCAATAGATTCAGTTTCTTCATCAATGATATTGTAGTCAGGATAAGTTTGTTTGATTTTTTCAATCAAGAGTTTGCCAATAGCGAGATCTGTTTCTGTAAGAACTTGGTTGTTATCGTCTCCTTTGGTTATGCCACTTACTTTGCCAAAACTTTCGTTAGCAAGGTTGGCTGCTTCATGGAGTGTTTCTTTAAGAAACTGTCGGTAATCCATAGTATTATTATAACAAGAATTTCTTACAAAATACCTATTGACGCCTTAAAAAAAATATTGTATCATACATTCACTCTCAATTTTTCCATAAGATTGGTTGGGAGTTTTATTTAGTTTTAAAAATATATGGCAACATTTCAGAGAACAAAACCACACGTAAATATCGGAACCATTGGTCACGTTGATCATGGTAAGACAACAACAACAGCAGCTATTACTCATGTCCTTGCAAAGAAAGGTTGGGCAACAGCAAAAAAATATGAAGATATTGATAACGCTCCTGAAGAACGCGCACGTGGCGTCACGATTAATATTTCCCACCAAGAGTACGAGACAGAAACAAGACACTATGCACATATTGATGCTCCAGGTCATGCAGATTACATCAAGAACATGATCACCGGTGCAGCTCAGATGGATGGTGCAATTCTTGTTGTTTCAGCACCAGATGGCCCGATGCCTCAGACACGGGAACATATTCTTCTTGCATATCAGGTTGGTGTTCCAGCGATTGTTGTCTATCTTAATAAGTGTGATATGGTACAAGATGAAGAGCTTCTGGATCTCGTTGAAATGGAAGTCCGCGAACTTCTTACCAAGTACAAATATCCAGGCGACACTGTTACTATCATTCGAGGTTCTTCATTGAAAGCACTTGAAGGAGACGCTACATACGAACAAAGAATTCTTGATTTGATGGCAGCAGTTGATAAAGATGTTCCAACACCAGAACGTCCACTAGATAAGCCATTCCTTATGCCTGTGGAAGATGTGTTCTCGATTAAAGGTCGTGGAACTGTTGTTACCGGAAGAATTGAAAGAGGAACAGTTAAAATTAACGAAGCAGTTTCAGTAATTGGTCTTGATAAGAATAAAGAATCAGTTGTTACCGGAGTTGAAATGTTCAAAAAACAACTTGAAGACGGCCAAGCAGGAGACAATGTCGGTCTTCTTCTCCGAGGTCTTGAGAAGAGTGACGTTGAAAGAGGTCAGGTTATTGCAAAGCCAGGAAGTATTACTCCTCATACAGAGTTTGAAGCTGAAGCATATGTTTTGACCAAAGAAGAAGGCGGTCGTCATACACCATTCTTTACCGGATATCGCCCACAGTTCTATATCAGAACAACTGATGTTACCGGTACAGCAACCCTTCCACAAGGTGTTGAAATGGTTATGCCTGGTGATAATATTAAAATGACAGTAAAGCTTATTGTTCCGGTTGCACTCGAAGAAGGTCTTCGATTTGCTATCCGCGAGGGTGGAAAAACAGTCGGAGCGGGAGTTATTACAAAGATAATTAAATAGTCCGATTTAATCGGACTTTTGATTTTAAAGATATCTGGACCTTGGTCCGGATAAATTTGTTCTTTAACAGTCTGTTAATATTATGGCAAAAGGAAGAATTAGAGTTCGATTAAAAAGTTATGATGCACGGGTTCTTGACTCGTGTTGTCAGCAAATTCTTGATTCGGTTATCAGAACCGGAGCTAAGGTAGTTGGTCCAGTACCGCTTCCGACAGATAGAAGCGTGTATGCAGTCAATAAATCACCCTTTATTGATAAAAATGCCCGCGATCACTTTGAAATTCGAATTCATAAACGACTGATTGACATTGTTTCACCAACAGACAAAACTATTGATAGTTTGACCAACTTGGCGCTTCCCGCCGGAGTTGATGTAGAACTGAAAATGTAGTTAACAAGTTAATATAGATGCCCAAAATAATTGAACATGCTCAAAGTATGATTGATTAAAAAAGCCTGGCAGGCCACCCCGTTTAGAGGGGATCACATCAAATTTGTGAAAGATAAGGTAGCCTAGTGGCTATCTTTTTTTTGTTTTATGATAAATACATTATTTGGAAAAAAAATTGATCAAAAACAGAAGTTTCTCGAAAACGGAGAGAGAGTTCCTGTGACGGTTATCTTAGTATCAGATAATGCAGTTTTGCAAGTCAAAACGAAAGATGCTGATACCTATGCTGCTGTGCAGTTGGGTGTTGGTGTGAAAAAGAAGCCAACGAAAGCGTTGAGTGGACATGCAAAAAAAGCAGGGTTTGATAGTGTTTCATCATATGTTCGTGAAGTTCGTGTCGCTGATAGCGATGAGCTTCCTTTAGTTGGTGAATTAGTAGCAGTTGATGCAGTATTTGCACCTGGAGATATTGTTGCCATTACGGGAACATCAAAAGGTAAAGGATGGGCTGGTGTTGTAAAGCGGCATGGATTTCGTGGTGGTCCAAAGACACACGGTCAATCAGACAGACAACGTGCACCAGGTTCCATCGGTCAGACAACGACACCGGGGCGTGTCTATAAAGGAAAAAGAATGGCTGGTCGTATGGGATCAGATCAGGTAACAGTTGCCAATTTGACTGTTGTTGCGGTTGATCCAGAGACAAAAACCCTGCTTGTTGCGGGATTGGTACCGGGTCACAAGCAATCACTGGTAACGATTACCAAAACAGGTTCGAAAAAGAAATTTGTTGAATTACTCGAGGAAAAAGTAAAGAGAGAGGCTCGTGAAGCAGTCGAAGCAGAAAAAGCAGCAAAAGAAGCTGAAATTGCTGCAAAGAAGGCAGAAGAAGAGGCTGCAAAAACAGCAGCAGCTGCACCAAAAGAAGAAGTTGTCGAAGAGCAAAAGGTTGAGGAGTCACCTATTGCAACAGTAGAACCTGCCGGCAATGCTTCGCAAAGTGATGCAGGCGGGGAAACAGTTGCAGCTCCGGTAGAAGGTTCAGTTGATGCAGCGGTTGAAGAAAAAGCTGAAGAAGTAGCGGTTGAAGAAGAAGTCAAGGAGATGGTTGCGTCAGAAGAAAAAGTAGAAGAGGAAAAGAAAGAAGATAAAGTTTAGATTTAGGATTTAAGATTAAAGATTTAAGAATATGGCAGAAACAAAAGTAAAAAAGACAACTGAAAAAAAAGTAACAAAAACCGTTAAACCGGCAGCGACAACAACGAAAAAGGTTGTGAAGACTGACGTTGTAAAGGCGGAAGTTGCAGTTGAAAAATCAGCAACACCAAAGAAGAGTCTTTCTCTTGACGTGTATGGTACGGATGGAAAAGTTGTAGGTAAGGTATCTGTCTCTGCAACGATTTTTGGCGCAGAGGTGAATAAAGTGTTGATTGCTCAGGCGGTTCGCGTCTATCTTGCCAATCAGCGTCAAGGTAATGCTTCAACCAAAACACGAGGTGAAGTTGACGGTTCAACAGCGAAGATTTATCGTCAAAAAGGAACTGGTCGTGCACGACATGGATCAAAACGGGCTCCGATTTTTGTTAAGGGAGGTATTGTCTTTGGTCCAAAACCACGCGATTTTGGTTTGAATCTTTCAACAAAAATGAAACGAAAAGCGCTCTTTTCAGCACTCTCTGCGCGGGTTGCCGATAAAACGCTCACTGTTGTTGATGGATTTGAATCACTTGAAGCAAAAACAAAGAAATTTGTGGCAGCATTGACAAAATTGGGCTTAACTGATAAAAAGCAAAGTCTTCTGCTTGTGACAGATAGCAAAGCAGAAAAAGTTAAACGTGCAGGAAAAAATGTTGCAGGCGTGTCCTTTGCCGGTGCAATGAGATTGAACACTTATGATGTGTTGAAGAATAAGCGATTGGTGATTATGAAAGAAGCGCTTGAAGAGATCGAAAAAACGTTTCTTAAATAGTAATAACCTATGAATAGTATTATTATCAAACCAATTATTACGGAGCAGTCAATGAAGCTTGTCCCTGGAGGCAAATATACGTTTGCCGTTGCACAATTTGCTGATAAAGGTGCTATTAAAAAAGCAGTTAATACGTTGTTTGGGGTAACCGTCACAAGTATTTCAACAACTGTTGTCAAAGGACGGTCAAAAAGAGTTGGCGCTCGTCGGGAAGAAGTAAAAAGTGGGTTGTGGAAAAAGGCAGTTGTGACAGTAAAGAAAGGTGAAAAGATTGGACTTTTTGAACCAGGCGGAGAGATTACGGAGGAAAAGAAGAAGTAATATGAAAAGACTCAAAGTTATTAAAAAGAAAAATTCGGGAAGAGATGCGAGTGGACACGTTGCTGTTCGACATCAAGGTGGAGAGCACAAAAGATTTCTCCGCGCGATTGATTTCAAGCGTGATAAATTTGATGTCGTCGGAAAAGTTATCGCGATTGAGTATGATCCAAATCGCACAAGCGATATTGCTTTGGTACAATATCCGGATGGAGACAAGAGATATATTTTGGCTCCTCATGAATTGAAAGTTCATGATAAAATTGTGTCAGGTAAAAATGTTGATGCAAAGGTTGGAAATTCGCTTCCTTTGGCAAAGATGCCAGCAGGGACTATTGTCCACAACATTGAACTGACTCCAGGACGCGGCGGACAACTTGCACGAAGTGCAGGAACCGGCGCAGTCGTCAGTGCTCAAGAGGGTTCATATGTTCATTTGAAATTACCATCAGGTGAATTGAGAAAAGTTCGAGGAGAAGCACGGGCAACGGTTGGTCAGCTTGGCAATATCGAATGGAAGAATGAAGAATTAGGCAAAGCTGGTCGAAGTCGTCACATGGGTATAAGACCAACGGTTCGTGGCGTTGCGCAAAATCCAAGATCTCATCCTCACGGTGGTGGTGAGGGACGATCAGGTATTGGTATGCCAAGTCCAAAGACTTTTGCTGGAAGAAAAGCAGTAGGAAAGACACGACGTCCAAAGAAGTATTCAAATAAATATATTTTGCAAAGAAGAAAGAGTAAGACAGGAGCATCGAGTTAATTATGAGTAGAAGTACAAAAAAAGGACCATTTATTGACGAAAAACTGATGAAAAAGGTGATGGCGCAAAAAGCGTCAGGTGACCGGACTGGTATCAAAACCTGGTCACGTGCTTGCCAAATTCCACCGGAATTTGTCGGACATACCTTTTTGATTCATAACGGGAAACATTTTATCAGTCTTTTCGTTATGGAACCGATGGTTGGTCATCGTCTTGGTGAATTTGCACCAACGAGACACTTTAAGGGTCATGGTAAGGTTGTGGCGAGAGAAATTAGTAAAACCTAGCGGCTAGTAAATAAGCGTCTAGCGTCTAGTTTCAAAAGAACTAACCGCTAGTTGCTAGAAGCTAAACGCTAAATAATATTATGAACGTACAAGCAATAGCTAAAAATGTAAGAATTAGTCCAAGAAAGGTGCGTCTGGTAGCAGATGCGATTCGAAATATGGATGTGACACAAGCAATGTTTTTGTTACAGGCAGCGGATAAACAAGCTGCAAAGCCATTGGTAAAGGCGCTTAAAAGTGCTGTTTCCAATGCGGTTGTCAATAACAATCTTGATGCAGCAAATTTAATTATTGGAAGTATCATGGTTAATCAAGGACCTGCTTACAAAAGATTTCGTCCCTCAACCAGAGGTAGGATCCATCCTTACAAGAAGCGAGGATCAAATATCACCTTGGTTGTGAGTGAAAAAGTAGTTGCAAAAGCAGTTGAGAAAGTTGAAGAGCCAAAGAAAGAAGAAAAAAAGGAGGAAAAGAAATAATTTATGGGACAGAAAGTAAATCCACACGTCATTCGGTTAGGAACAATTTATAATTGGACCAGTCGTTGGTTTGACGAAAGAAATTATAAAGACACAGTGATCGAAGACTTTGCGCTTCGTAAAATGCTCATGGCAAAATTGAAAGTTGCAGGAGTTGCTCGTGTGGATATTGAACGATCAATCAATAGTTTGAAGATTATTTTATATGTTTCACGTCCTGGTATTGTGATTGGTCGCGGGGGTACTGGTCTTGAAGATTTGAAAAAACAAATCGTTGCTTTCTTCGTAAGTAAAAAGAAAACAGGTAAATTTATGCCAAAGCTGGATATCAGGGTTGAGCCGGTGAAAGAGCCAAATCTTGATGCATATTTGGTTGCAAGTAATATTGGAGATCAGTTGATCAGAAGACTTCCTTTCAAGAGAATTTTGACGTCAACAGCAGAACGGGTCATGAGTGCAGGTGCGCTTGGCGTGAAAGTTGTTTTGACCGGTCGTATTGCCGGAGCAGAAATCGGAAGACGGGAAAAGATTCATGTCGGTACCGTTCCTTTGTCAACAATTCGAGAGAATATCAGTTATGCACAAGTACCCGCATTGACGAAAAAAGGTTATATCGGTGTCAAAGTCTGGATTAACCGTCCAGCAGAGAAAGGGGTCGGAGTAGAAAAATAATATGTTAACACCAAGACGGACAAAATATCGAAAACAAATGCGAGGTACCATGACTGGGACTGCAAGTCGTGGAACAAAAGTTTCCTATGGTGATTTTGCGATCGTTAGTTTGGGAACAGGTTGGGTATCCAGTCGGCAGATTGAAGCAGCACGACGTGCAATCACCAATTTCACGAAGCGTGGCGGAAGAGTTTTTATCACAATTTTTCCTGATAAACCAATTAGTAAGAAGCCACCGGAAGTACGTATGGGTGGAGGAAAAGGTGACATTGAAGAATATGTCGCAGTCGTCAAACCAGGTCGCGTCATGTTTGAAATGTCCGGTGTTACCAGGGATATTGCTTTTGAAGCGCTGAGACTTGCATCATATAAATTGCCGGTGAAGACAAGAATTGTTGCAAAAGCAGATTTGAGTTAGGGAGTAGGTTATAGGGACTAGGGATTAGTCCAGAAGAAATAAAATTATGAAAGTTAACGAAAAAAAAGATTTACAAACAAAAACAGTTGCAGAGTTGACAAAACTCATTGATGATGCAGAAAAAGAATTGGTTGATTTAAAGCTGTCACTTGTGCAAAGTAAGTTGAAAGATACCAGTAGTATTTCAAATATGCGAAATAAGGTTGCGGTTTTGAAAACAATTCTGAAAATTAAATCAGATGAAGCTAAAGTGGAAAAATCTGAGGAAAAGGAGGAGAAGAAATAATGGCTAAAGTATTATCAGGAAAAGTTATTTCAACAAAAATGGATAAAACAGTTGTTGTGGAGGTAACACGATTTATCCCACACCCATTGTATAAAAAGTTGATGAAACGCAGTAAGCATTTTAATGCCGATGTGAATGGTCACGAATTGGTTGTTGGTAAGAGAGTTAAAATTGTTGAAACGAAGCCGATTTCTAAGAATAAGTATTTTAAGGTTTTGGAAGTTTTGGCAGAGGAACATGAAAAACCAAAAGCTAAGGATGATAAAGGAGGTAAAAAATAATGGTTCAGCAAAGAAGTATTTTAGTACCGGCAGATAATTCAGGAGCGAAAGCGCTTCGGGTGATTCATATGTTTGGCGGTTCAAGAAGAAAAGTTGCAGGTCTTGGTACGATTGTGAATGCAGTTGTGTTAAACGCAAGTCCAACAGGTCAGGTAAAAGATGGCGAAATTGTAAAAGTTGTTATTGTCCGGACCCGAAAAGAAGTTCGAAGAAAAGATGGTTCCTATGTGCGATTTTCGGACAATGCGGGTGTCGTAATTGATAATCCGAAAGATAAGAATCCGCGAGCAACCCGTATTTTTGGACCAATCGCTCGTGAAATTAAAGAAGCAGGATTTGATAAAATTGCCAGTATGGCAGTGGAAGTTGTTTAAAGTTTATTATTATGAAAATAAAAACAGGAGATTCAGTAAAAGTTATTAAAGGAAAAGACAGCGGCAAAGTCGCAAAAGTTGAAAAAGTCTTTTCAAAAGAAGCAAAAGTGCTTGTCGAAGGTGTTAATCAATA